>DUEP01000003.1 GCA_011176535.1 Anaerolineae bacterium
AGCGCCTGGGCAAAGCCTGGCAGAGCCTGATTGCGGGCACCTTCCCGATGGACATCCGCGCCAGCCACGCTGAGGTGCTGGCCAGGGCCCTGGAAATCGGCCAGGAAGCCGAACGACGCCGTGAGGAACGTCTGGTGGAGGAGATCAAGACCCTGGCGGCGAAGGGGGGCGCCGCCGTCGTGGGGCTGGACGAAACCCTGGGCGCGGTGCATGAGAAGCGGGTCCGCGTCTTGGTCTATGAAGAGGGATACCGTGAGCCGGGCTACTTCTGTACCGGGTGTGGCTTCCTAACGGTGCAGACTCTGGAGGTCTGCCCGTTTTGCGAAAGCGCCTATGAGACGGTGCCTGACGCGGTGGAACTGGCCGTGCGACGCACCATGGAAGAGGGCGGCGATGTGGAGGCCATCCCCCGCGATTTGAGTGACATCGGACATATTGGGGCGTTGTTGCGCTATTGACCGCGTCCGTAGCCGGGGCTGGGGGCAAGCCCTCCAGCCCCGGCGCAGGGGCGACTTTGATGGGCTCAGGGAGGCGAAAAAGAAAAACGCAGCCCATCCTTGGGCTGCGCGCATCAGTCGGTTGGGGCCGGGTGAAGGCGCCTTTACTTTTCGGAGGATGACTTGGCCTCGGTCTTGGCTTCCGTTCCGTTGGCGGTCGAGGAGGTCTTGCGGCCCTGTCCGGAAGGGGAACGATGGTCCGTGGCGTAGAAGCCGGAGCCTTTGAACACAATGCCCACGGGTTTGTATACCCGGCGCAAGGCTTCTGCCCCGCACTCCGGACACACTGTCAGATACGGACCTTGAAAACTTTGCCGATGGTCGAATTCAACGCCACAACTCTCGCAACGATAAGTGTAGACCGGCATAGGCCACCTCTTCCCAAAAGGAGTTCACAGACCGCTAACCCAAAGCGAGGAGCATTATACTCCTGGCCTGGAGAAGAAGCAAGGTTTTGAGAGCGTAGAGGGCGGGCCCAGCCGGTTGGGAAAATCGAGAAGGCCGGCGGGAAAATGCGCTATAATCAAACCATGAAACGCTTCGTGGGGCTACTGGTTGTCGGGTTGGTGGCAGCTGTTCTTCTGGGGGGTGTCTTGCGGGTGCAGGCGCAGGGTGAAGGCCCTTCCGGTGAGGGGGAACGGTACTTCGAGCAAACGGGCCATTCTGTGAGCGGCCCTTTCCTGCGCCGTTTCGAGGCCACGCCTGACGCGGTGCTTCTTTTCGGTTACCCGATCACCGAGGCCTTCCGGCAGCCGGATGGCTCTTATTGGCAGTATTTCCAAAAAGCGGTCATGCGCTGGGCCCCGGACGCTTTCGAGGTGGCCCTGCTTCCTTTGGGGGAGATGTTCTATCGGTTAGATCGCGCGCGGGCGCAGGAGCCCTCCTTTGCGGCCAGTGGGCCGGGGTGCACCGTGTACAAACCCAACACGCCGGCCGTGTGTTTTGCTTTTCGGGCGGCTTACGAGCGGTTTGGTGGCCCCGATGTGCTGGGCGACCCCGTCTCCCCGTTGGTGGTGGTGGACGGCTGGTTGGTGCAATATTTTACTTTGGCCCGCATGGAATATCACCCTGAAGCCCCGCCCAAATATCAGGTGCAGTTTTCCCCCTTAGGCGAGCGCTGGTTTTACCTCCAGCAGGAGGACCCTGCCCTGCTCCTGCCCCAGCGTGACGCCATTATGCAAAGGTCCCCGTTGCGTTTGCGCGTGCGGGCGTTTGTGGCGGCGCCGGTGCTGCTGGCCGGACAGGAGCAGCACCTCTATGTGACGGTGACCGATGGGATAGGGGAGGCCATCCCTCAGGCCACGGTTTCGCTGGCCTTTGCCCGACCGGACGCAGAGGCGCCTGAAGATGCCTGGAGCCAGAGCAGCGTGACCAGCGAGCAGGGGGTATGTGCCTTGCATTTGGGATGGGAGATGCTGGCCTCGATGGCGAAGGGTCAGCCCTGGATCCGGGTGTATGTCCGCGCCCAAAGGGGAGGGCTCCAACCCGTGGTTGGATCCACCTATGTCGATTTTCGTGTATGGAAGTGGGGGGAACCTTAATCCGGTTCTTCACTCAGCGCCTGAAGCGCTCGACGATAATCCGCAGCCTGGGGGGGATCTAACGCCAGGATGGCTTTGATGGCCCGGATAGCCTTCTGACGGTCGCCGTTGGCCAGAAAGGCTTCGCCGGCGGCGTCCAGAATCTCGACGGCGCGTTCCTTTTCACCCGCGGCGGCGTAGAGACGTCCCAGCGTCAGGCGCAACTCGGGTGCCTCGGGGAAATCGTTGGCAATTTGCTCCACCAGATGCAAAATCTCGGCTTCCTGGAGGTGCTGGCGGGCCAGTTTGAGGGTGTCATCCAGCAAAATCACGGCCTGAGATTTTTGCCCCAGGCGCAGGTGCAACCGGATGACCTGCCAGCGCGATTCTAGGTCCTCGGGGGCCAGGCTGCGGATTTGCTCATAGTAGCGCAAGGCGCGACGCCAGTCCAGGGCTTGCTCGGCCAGGTCGGCTAGACGGCGCAGGATTTGCATCTGCCACGAATTGCCCCCCTGTGGCAGCCGCTGGGAAAGGCGCAGGGCTTCTTCGTAAGTCTGGAAAGCGAGGCGGATTTCGGCCAGACGGTAATAGGTCTCGGCCAGGGCGATGTATTCGGCCAGGGCTTCCTCAATGCGTTCCTGGGCGACCAGGGTGTCGATGAGCGCCAGCCGCATGTCCAGGTCCATCGGGGCCAGGCGCAGGGCCCGACGGAAGTGCTCCACGGCCCGCTCGCCCTCGCCCCGCACAGCGTAGGTGCCACCGACCATGGCGTATTTTTCCACTGCCTGGCTGGTGCGGCCCATCTCTTCCAGCAGGTCACCGATCAGGGTGTGCAAAGGGAGGTAGGTGGGGGCGTGGATGAGCGCCAAATGGGCTTCTTCCATGGCGGCGTGCAGGGAGCGCTGCTCGCGCAGGCGCAAAATCCGCGAGAAAGCCTCGATGACCTGGCCGCTTTCAGCCTGGAAGAGTACCTCGGCCAGGGGCATCGGGGGCGCGCCCGGTGGAGGCGGCGGCAATTGAGCGCGGGCATCCTGCACTTTCTTTTGCCAGTCGGGGGTGCTGAGCAGGTGCTCCACGCTGTCCATGAATTGTTCCAGCCGCGCTTCGTTCTCTTCCTGGGAGAGGGCCTGAGCCACCGGCTCGTAAAGTTGGATCATGGCCTGCCGTTGCTGTTTGTCCTTCAGGGTAGTGGCATCGGCCTGTTGCAGCGCCGCCAGGTATTCCTGAGCCGCTTCGTGGAGCCGATCTTCCTGACGATACAACCGGCCCAGGAGCAGGTGGCTGGCCAGGGCGTAGTCGGGGTGCAAAACGGCCTCTTGAAGGTAGCGCAGGGCCTTTTTGGGGCGTTCCAGGGTGGCGTACAGCCAACCCAGGTCGAAGGCCAGGGCGGGATGGTGGAGGCCGGCCTTATGCACCCGCTCCAGTTCGGCGGCTGCCTGATCATACTTCCCCTGGGTCTGGAAATCGACGCCTTGGCCCAGGAGGAGCAACACCCGGGCGCGGTGGGCTTTGCGCGCGTTCGGGTTGGTGGGCAGTCCCCGCAGGAGGGCTTCGATGCTGGGGCGGCGGGCGGCTGTGGTGTCGGTGTCCTCCTCTTCCACGGTGGCGAAAAGCAGTTCGGCCAGCGCCGTCAGGGCCCGTCGACGCGCTTCGGCAATGGCGTCCTGTGTCGGGGTCACCGGCAGGGTGTCGCTTTCTTCCTGCTGCTCCATCTCGCGGATGCGGGCCATGCGCAGGGGGGCCGTGCCGCCCTTAGGCCGGCGTGGCTTGGGCAAGGGGCGGCCACGCATGAGCAAGGCCCTGGCCTGAAGGGCGTCCGGGTGGTTGGGAATCAGTTTCAGGGCGTGTTCCACCGCCTGCAGGGCCTGCTGGGCTTTGCCTCGGGCCTGCAACAGGGCGGCGAGGGCCAGATGTTCCTGCACCCCATCGTTGAGCCGCTTGGTGCGCTCGTACACCAGGGCCAGGCGGGCGTGGGCCTGGAGATTCTCTGGATCCAAACGAATGACCCGCATCCAGTTTTCGATGGCTTTGTGGATATCGCCCTGGCGGGCGTGGGCTTCGGCGGCCTGAAGAGCCGCCCGGGCGGCGGCCTGAATCTCCCCGCGGCGTTGGTGAATCAGCGCCAGTTTTTCCCATGGAATGGGGTCCTGGGGGTTCTGTTTGGCGGCTTTGGCGTAAACCGAAAGCGCCTCCTGATAACGCCCCATCTCGTAATAGGCCAAAGCCAGGTTGGTAAGGGCCTGGAAGTCATCGGGTTTGTATTCCAGGGCTCGGCGGTAGTATTCGGCAGCGGCCTCCCAGTTCATATCCCAGGCCGCCGAATGGCCCTGGCTCATGGCTTCGCGATAGCGTCGTTCGGTGTCGTTCATGGGGGATACTCCCGCTGGCGCTGATGGTTTCATTTTACCCCAAAACCCTGACCACGGCTGGCGACTTTGGCCTCTCCCCCAGAAAGTTGAGGTGAAAAATGCCCCCGGTGTTCACCGCAGGGGCGATTTAGAGCACCTGTTCAAACGGGGGCGATGAAAGGGCGGCCAGTCGGGCCAGGCCCCAGGCCCATCCTTCGAGATCTTCCTCCAGTGCGCGCAGCAGTGCCCAGGCCTCCCGCATATCCTGAAGCAGGGTCTGGGTATTGCGCAGGGCTCGTCGTCCCTCCTCCAAAACCGCCAGAGGGGCGTCAGAAAGGGCATCTGCCCAGCGTTGCAGGGCCTGCTCATCCAGATAGAGGGCTTCCCAGGGGCTGCTGGCGGGCAAGGGCAGGCCCTGGCTTTCCAGCAGGTGCTTCAGGTCGTGCCAGAGGCTGTGGGCGTCTTGCTCGATCTGGGTTCGGCGCTGGACGATGACTTTCCATATCAGGTGCAGGGCAGGCAAGTTGTGGGGCCCCTCAATAACCAGGCGTTCGACCAGCGCCTGCAGGGGGGCAGGGCTGCGTTGCTCTAAGCACTGTTGCAGCAGGACTTCCGCCTGTTCTGCGAGATAGTGCTGTTCCATGTAGTGGAGGAACCAATCATCTTGTTTCATCTTGGGCTTCCCGCCGACAGGTTTCGCAGGGGCAGATGGCGCGCAGATAGCCCCACTGGTAGATGCCGGCCCGATGGCCGTCTTCCCACACCGGAGAGAACCCATAATTGCCGATGAGGTCCAGGCTGACCAATCGCGTGGCGGGTTTGTCTTCCGGGGGCAGGGAGAAGATGATGGGGTCCGGGCCTTTGCCCATGTTTTCGTGGCCGCCCATGCATTCGGCGCACGGGCAGGCGTGACGCAGCAAGGTGAAGGAGTACACGCTGTGATGACCGTCGTTCCAGTCCACCACCACTTCGCGGCGCTCGCGGTTGACCTGAATGCGGGTCGGATATACCTGGCTCATGGGAAGAATCCCTCCATAGATAAGTTTAGGGGCAAAGCGGGAAAAAGGCAAATCACGGCGGAGGTGTGCCGGGCAGGACGCTCAGGTAGTTGGCCACGGCCCAGCCTGCCCGTTGGGGGTCGTAGGGGGCTACCAGATACCACCAGGTGTAGCCGTCGCCCGGCTGGGGGCCGTCGGCCACCTGGAACACCTCGGCCTCGCGGGCCAGAAAGCGCACCGGGGCGTCCAGCCCGGGTGCCGTGCGCAGGCGTAGCCCATCGCCCCCGGTGCCGCTGACTTGCACGAAGCGGCCGACGGCGATTTCGTCGGGGCTCGGCGCCAACGGCGGGATGGGCGTCGGTGTGCCTTGGGCGGCATCGGCCGGGGTGGGGGAAGATGTTGGCGTCCAGGTGGGCTGGGCGATGACGGTGACTGCAGCGGCGGGCACACCCCCGGGGCCGGGCCAAGGCCATAGCCCCAGGATCAGGCCCAGCACCAGGGCCAGCAGCCCCGCGAGGCCCAGGGCAAGCAGGCCGATGACCACAGAGCGATTCATGAGCGGTGACGGATGCCTCTTCATGGGTGGAGGAAGAAGGCCAGGGCAAAGATGAAATAGACCAGCAACAGTTCGGCGCCTTCCAGCCAGTGGGATTCGCCGTCAAAGGAGACCAGGGAGGTGACCAGAATGGCGACGCCCAGGGCCAGCATTTCGAAACGGTTGAAGGTCAGGATCATGGGGTGCCCGACCCACAGGCTGATGAACACCAGCAAGGGGGCCACGAAAAGGGCGATTTGCAGGCTGGAAGCCACGGCGATTTCCACGCTCAAATCCATCTTGTTCTGCATGGCCACCTGGACGGCCACGAGATGTTCGGCCACATTGCCGATAATGGGGACCAGGATGACGCCCAGGAAGGCTTCGGAGACGCCTAACTGGGCCACCACATGCTCCACCGCGCCCACCAGCAACTCTGAAGCGATCACCACGCCTCCGGTGCTCAGCGTGAGCACCAGGAGCGAGCAGCGGATGGACCACGAAGGCGCTTCGCCCGGTAGGGGGATCGCTTCCGGGGCGATGGGTTGTTGCTGCCAGGTGAAGAGGAGATAAAGCCCATAGAGCAAAAGCATGGCCCCGGCGACGCCCAGGCTGAGCGCCTCGACCTTGAGGCTTTGGGGAGGGCCCAACGGCTCGCTCAAAAAGGTGGGGACGGCCAAAGCCACCACGGCCAGCATGAGCAGCACAGCGTTGGTGCCGGCCTGGCGCTTGTCAAACCGCTGGATCCCGTGGCGCAGTCCGCCCAGGAGCATGGCCGCGCCCAGCACCAGCAGCAGATTGCCGATGATGGAGCCGGTGATGGAGGCCTTGACCAGTTCGATCAGCCCGCGGTTGAGGGCCAGCAGGGCGATGATGAGTTCAGCGGCGTTGCCCAAGGTGGCGTTGAGGAGGGCGCCCCAACGGGGGCCGGTGTGGTGTGCCAGGGCTTCGGTGGCCTTGCCCAGGTAAAGCGCCAGGGGCACTACGGCCAGGGCCGAGCCCGAGAAGACCCAAAGGTCTCCCCACCCCAACCCATAGGCCAGCAGGGCCAGGGGGAGGGCCAGCAGGAGGACACTCAAAGGTTCGCGACGGAGCCAGGTCATCGTTGCACTCTCGAAAGAGGGGTTTGGCGGCGGAAGGCGTCAGGATGTAGGGGCGGTGAAGGCTGGCGCAGCCGCTGGTGGGTGGACGAAGAGGTGGCGGGTGCCCGGGGGCACCAGGAGGCGCAAGGCGTGGGGAAGGACCTCCAGCGTGGTCTCGGGCGCGCAGAGCACCGGCTCGCCGTCGAGTTGGAAAGGCAGATGCCCTTTGCCCATGATGCGCGCTTCGCGAAAGGTCAGGTGCACCGCGCCGGGGATTTCTTCCAGACGGCCCAGCCAGAGCATCCAGGCCGTGCGGGCGATGTCGTTGAAGGAATGGCCGCGAAAGAGCCAGAGGTCCATCTGCCCGTCGTCCAGCCGGGCATGGGGGGCCAACTGAGTCAGCCCCCCGGCAAAGCGCGGGATGTTGGTGGCCACGGCCATGACGAACTCGCCCTCGCTGCGAAACCCTTCCACTTCCACCTGCAGACGCATTCCCGACCAGGTGCTGGCCGTCCAAACCGCATAGGTGGCATATTTGGCAATGCCGAACACTTTTTCCCAGCGACGGCGGGGCTCCACCTTTTGCACCACCACCGCGTCGAGGCCCGTGCCGGCCCAAAGGAGGAAGGGGCGTCCATTACAGCGGCCCATGTCTACCTGATAAACCGGGGCGTTGGCCAGCAGGCGGGCGCTTTCCTCCAGGCCCGTCCAGCGCACCCAGGACATACGGGCCAGGCCCAGGTCCTGGGCGAACACATTGGCCGTGCCCGCGGGGAGGATGCCCAGGGCGGTCTGGGAGCCCATGAGCCCCGCGGCGGCCAGCCCCACGGAGCCATCCCCCCCGGCGACGAACACCGCTTCAATGCCACGCCGGGCCGCGCGCCGGGCCATGCGGGTGATCGTCTCCCCGCTGCGGGTGGGGATCAGACGCACCCGCCAGCCGTGCTCACGGAGCACCGCCGCCGCTCGTTTGACGAAGGGGGTCGGCGGGTAGCGCCCGGCCACTGGATTGAAGATCAGCCACGCCCGTTGCACCGTCACGCTCCTGGGAAAGATGCTCCTATTTTACCCGCAATTTGACGCCGGGGGCGTGCGCTTCTCCTCCAGCGGCGCAGGCGTGGCCTTGCCATGAACGGCCAAATGGAGGATAATAACCCGGGCGTTGGGTCGTGTGCCGTCTTCGTGGTGCGGAAAGGGCCTGCCCAGGAGGGCTGTGATGCGCGTTGGGATTCTCATGCTACACCTGCGTTTGCCAGGATGCCGCTCGTTGAAAGAAAAGCGACGGCGGGTGAAGCCTCTGCTGAATCGTTTGCATAAGGAGTTCAACCTCAGCGTGGCCGAGGTGGATGCGCAGGATGTGTGGCAAACGGCGGTCATCGCCTGCGTCACGGTGAGCAACGACGGGGGGTACGCCCAGCACATGCTGCAAAAGGTAGTGCAGTGGGTCGAGGTTCACTGGCCCGATGTGCAGATCGCCGAGGAGCATGTGACGCTGTGTTGAAAATCGCCCCTGGGTGTGCGGAAAACACGCTCGGGCGAGGGATTCCGTGCTATAATTCGCGCAACTTTCACCATCGGGAAGATTAAGGAGGGCCGAGTGTACAAGACGCATACTTGCGGCGAACTGCGGGCCGAACATGTTGGCCAAGAAGTGACGCTGGCCGGGTGGGTGCATCGTCGGCGCGACCACGGGGGCGTGACCTTTGTGGATTTGCGCGATCGTTTTGGCATTGTGCAGGTGGTCGCCAGCGCCGAAATCGACCCCGAGGCCCATCGCGCCCTGGAAGAGGCCGGGCGTACCGAGTGGGTGTTGCAAATCCGCGGCAACGTGCGTCGTCGCCCTGTCGGTGCCGAAAACCCCAACCTACCCACCGGAGAGATCGAAGTCGAGGCCCATGAGGTGACGGTGCTCAACCCCGCCAAGCCGTTGCCTTTCGTGGTCAACGAAGATAAACCGGTGGACGAGATGGTACGCCTCAAGTACCGTTACCTGGACCTGCGACGGCAACGCATGGCCCATAACCTGATTTTGCGGCATCGGGTGATCAAATTCATCCGCGACTATCTGGACGCTCGCGCCTTCCTGGAGGTGGAAACCCCCATTCTGTTCAAGTCCACGCCCGAAGGAGCGCGGGACTACCTGGTACCTTCCCGGGTGCACCCCGGCCAGTTTTATGCGTTGCCGCAATCGCCTCAGCAACTCAAGCAGTTGCTCATGGTGGCGGGGGTGGAACGGTACTTCCAGATCGCCCGCTGCTTCCGCGACGAAGACTTGCGCGGCGACCGGCAGCCGGAATTCACCCAGCTGGACCTGGAGATGTCCTTTGTGGACCGCCGCGAGGATGTGATGGACATCATCGAGGGCTTGATGATCGAGTTGGTGCGCACGGTGACGCCGGAGAAACGGCTGCTTCAGGTGCCTTTCCCGCGTATCCCCTACCAGGAGGCCCTTGACCGCTTTGGCACCGACCACCCCGACCTGCGCTTTGGCCTAGAGTTGGTGAACCTCACCGACCTGGCCCCCGGCTGCGGCTTTGGCGTTTTCGAGAAGGCCGTGGAACGGGGCGGCCATGTACGCGGGATCAACGCCAAGGGGTTGGGCCACTACTCGCGCAAGCAGATCGACGAGTTGACCGAGTTCGTCAAGCGCTTCGGCGCCAAGGGGCTGGCTTACATCATCGTCACGCCGGAGGGAGAACTTAAGTCGCCCATCGTCAAATTCTTCAAGCCGGAAGTGCTGAGCGAGATTCGTCGTCGCATGGAAGCCGAACCGGGCGACCTGTTGCTCTTCGTCGCCGACGAGCCGGAGATTGTGTACGACACCTTAGGGCGCCTGCGGGTACATCTGGGGGATGTACTGGGCCTGCGCGACCCGGGTGTGCTGGCCTTTGCCTGGATCATCGACTTTCCCTGGGCTTATTGGGACGAGGAAGAGCAGCGCTGGGACCCCAGTCAGCATCCCTTCACCATGCCCATGCCTGAGGACATCCCGCTGCTGGAAACCGACCCTGGCAAGATGCGGGGCTCGCAGTACGACCTGGTGCTCAACAACTACGAGGTAGCCGGCGGCTCCATCCGCGTGCACGACCGGCAGTTGCAAGAGAAACTTTTCGCGCTGATTGGCCTGGATATGGAGACGGCCCGCGAGCGCTTCGGGCACATGCTGGAAGCCTTTGAGTACGGCGCGCCCCCGCACGGCGGCATCGCCGTGGGCCTGGACCGGCTGGTGATGATTCTGGCGGGCGAGGAGAGCATCCGGGAGGTGATCGCCTTCCCCAAGAATCAGGCCGCTCGGGATGTGATGGCCGACGCGCCCTCGCCGGTGGGCCCGGAACAACTCAAGGAGTTGCACATCAAACTGGATCTGGAGGATGGCCCCTTGGGCTCCTGAGCGGACCTTCGGACAGGGCCCTCCCCTGGGGGCGTATCCGGACCCCCTGGGGCGCCCTACCCAATCCCTGAAAATCGTGGTATAAGAAAGAGGCCCTGCCGTGTCCGTGAAGGCGGCAGTTACCGGTTTTGCCCCAACACCAGAAAAAAGGGAGCCGACTCGAGTGAGAGGGAACGCGATAGGCTTCGGCCAAGGCGGGAACTCTCCGGAAGGCTCCCACCTGCGTAAGCAGGAGCAAAACTGGGCAGCCCACGGCACGGCGGGGTTCCGTGGAGGACAACGGCGCGGTCTTATTCCGCGCCGTTGGTGTTAACTGGGGCTGGACGGCCAAAGGAGGCCATCATGAAACGGCGAAACGCCCTCACCGATGTGCCCGGCCTGCGGGTGGGGCACGCGCATGACGCCGAGGCACTCACCGGCTGCACCGTGGTGCTGTGTGAGCAAGGCGCCGTGGCGGGGGTGGACCAGCGCGGCGGCGCGCCGGGCACCCGGGAAACCGACGCCCTGCGGCCCATGCACCTGGTCGAGCGTGTGCACGGCGTGCTGCTGACGGGCGGCTCGGCTTTTGGCCTGGATGCGGCCACTGGGGTGATGCGGTATCTGGAAGATCGGGGCGTGGGGTACGATACCGGCGTGGCCAGGGTGCCCATCGTCCCGGCGGCGGTGATCTTTGATCTGGCCGTGGGGCGGGCCGATGTGCGGCCCGACGCGGCCATGGGCTACGCGGCCTGCCAGGCGGCCAGCGACGGGCCGGTGGCCGAAGGGAATGTGGGCGCGGGCATGGGCGCCACCGTAGGCAAAATTCTGGGCCTGGGTCGGGCGATGAAAAGCGGCCTGGGCACGGCCAGCGTGGACGCTGGCGGCGGCGTGGTGGTGGCCGCGCTGGTGGTGGTCAACCCCTTGGGCGATGTGGTGGACCCGGAAAGCGGCGCCATCCTGGCCGGGGCGCGCAACCCCGACAAGGGGCCGCTGCGCTTCGGCGAAGGCCCTTTCGCCGACACGCTGCGGGTACTGCGCAGCCTGGCCGGGCGCACGGCGCTGCGCTTCGCTGCGCGGGGAAACACGGTGGTGGGGGTGATGGCCACCAACGCCCGCCTCACCAAATCCGAGGCCAACAAAGTGGTGCAGATGGCCCAGGATGGGGTGGCGCGTACCGTTCGCCCGGCGCACACGATGTTCGATGGGGATACCCTCTTTTGCCTGGCCACCGGACAAAAGAAGGCGGATGTGAATATTGTGGGGGCCTTCGCAGCCGAAGCCGTGGCGCAGGCCATCCTGCGGGCGGTGATGCTTGCCGAGGGGGTGGACGGCCTGCCGTCGTTTCGTGATTTACGGACAGAAGGAGGAACGCCGTGAAGTTTCGCCGTGAAAAGGATTCCTTGGGCGAGGTGCAGGTGCCCGCCGAGGCCTTGTACGGTGCCCAAACGCAGCGCGCGGTGGACAACTTCCCCATCAGCGGGCTCCGGTTTCCCCGCCCGTTCCTTTGGGCCTTAGGGCAAATCAAGGCGGCCGCGGCCGAGGTCAACCGGGATCTGGGGCGCTTGGACCCCAAGCGGGCTGCGGCCATCGTTCAGGCCGCTGAGGAGGTGGCCCAGGGGCGCTGGGACGAGCACTTTCCGGTGGATGTATTCCAGACCGGTTCGGGCACCTCGACCAACATGAACGCCAACGAGGTCATCGCCAACCGGGCTACCCAGTTGCTGGGCAGCGTGTTGGGCGAGTGCCGCGTTCACCCCAACGACCATGTGAACATGGGCCAATCGTCTAACGATGTCATCCCTTCGGCCATTCACCTGAGCGCCTACCGTCAGGTGCGTGAGGTGCTGTTGCCTGGCCTGGACGCGCTGGAGGAGGCGCTGCGTTGGCGGGCGCAGGAACTGGACGATGTGGTGAAAACGGGGCGCACCCACCTGATGGACGCCCTGCCAGTGCGCATGAGTCAGGAGATCGGCGGCTGGGCGCACCAGATGGCCGAAGGGCGGCGGCGCATCGAGGCGGTGATGCCTTATCTGGCCGAGTTGGCCCTGGGCGGCACGGCAGTGGGCACGGGTGTGAACGCCCACCCCGAATTCGGGGCCCGGGTGGCGGCCCGCCTGACCGAGCGCACGGGTTACCCTTTGCGCGAGGCGCGCAACCATTTCACCGCCCAGTCTTCGCTGGACACGGTGGCCGAACTCAGCGGCGCGTTACGGGCCACGGCCACGGCGTTGCTCAAAATCGCCAACGATTTGCGCTGGATGAACAGCGGCCCGCTGGCCGGCCTGGGCGAAATCCAGCTCCCGGCCCTGCAGCCGGGCTCCAGCATCATGCCCGGCAAGGTCAACCCGGTGATCCCCGAGGCGGTGATGATGGCCTGCGTCCAGGTGCAGGCCAACGACCTGGCGGTGGCCCTGGCCAATCAGCACGGCAACTTCCAGTTGAATGTCATGTTGCCCGTGGCGGCGTACAATCTGCTGCAAGGTATCACCCTGTTGGGGCGGGCGGCGGCCGTGCTGGCCGAGAAAGCCGTTGCAGGGTTTACCGTCAACCGCGAGCGCCTCGCCGCCCCACTGGCGCGCAACCCGATCCTGGTCACCGCGCTCACCCCGGTCATCGGTTACGAGAAGGCCGCCGCCATCGCCAAACGGGCCTATGCCGAAGGAAGGCCTATCCTGGAGGTCGCCCTGGAGATGACGGATTTGCCGCGGGAGGAGTTGACGCAATTGCTGGACCCCAAACGCCTGACCGGAGCCTAAAAAGGCTATCGAGGACATCCATGAAACGCATCCTGCAAGGCAGCCTGTGGTTCCTGCTGGCCCGCCTTGTGGCTTTGTTGAGTCTCTCCTGGGAGGGACTGGTCGCCCACAACGACCTGTTGTTCTTCTACCGGCTGGCTGCGCTGCCCGGCTGGCCCTTCGTGCATTATTGGGCTGAGTACCCGCCTTTGTTTTCCTGGCTCATCCAGGCGCTCTACCGGTTGATGCCTTCCCAACCGGGCTTTGTATACCTGCTGGCCTTCCTCATCAGCGTCGCCCAAGGGGTCAGTCTGGGACTGCTATGGGCGTTAGCCGAGGAAGGTTTCCCCGACGAAGCCCCACGGCGCGCCCTGGCCTACGGCATGCTCACCACCGTGGGGCTGCTCTATGCCTGGGGCTGCTACGACCCGCTGGTGGTCGCCTTCACCCTGGGAGAGGTGTACCTTTGGCGACGAGAACATCTCTGGGGAGCCGGAACGCTGCTCGGCCTGGGCATCTTGAGCAAATGGTTCCCTGCGCTTGTCTTTCCGGCCTGGTTTCGCCGTCGGGGTAGCGCGGCACTGCGAGCCCTCGTTCCCGCCGTGGGGTTGACCCTGATCGTCTGGGGCCTAGCTTACGCCATGGCGCCCAACATGGCCCTTGCTTCGTTGATGAGCCAGATGAGTAAAGGCTCATGGGAGACGGTATGGGCTCTGATTGACGGGAACCTCCACACAGGGCTGTTCGGCCCGCTTCCCACCCGCTTTGATCCACAACAGGCGACCGTGACTTACGGTAACCCACCACGCCTATCTCCTTGGGTCACGTTGCTGCCCTTTCTCGCTTTAGGATGGTGGGCCTGGCGTCGCATTCGCCCCCAACAGGCCGCGCACGAGATGGCGTTCATTGGTCTGACCAGCGCCCTGTTCTTTCTCTGGGTCCCCGGGTACAGCCCGCAATGGATGCTTTACCTGCTCCCCTGGGTGTTCCTGAGTCTGCCCTGGCCGCGGGCGCTCCTTTTCGGCCTCACACTGACGCTGATCCACCTGATGGAATGGCCTCTGGCCCTTTCCAGAGGCATGTTCACAGCCTTGTGGTGGATCATCCCACTACGTACGTTCCTCATCGCCTTGCTGGGCCTGGCGTTTTGGGAAGCAGCGACGGCAAAGTCCAAAGAAAACTGACAGGGCACCGCTTGGCGCCCTGTCTTTTCGTGCGGTTCATGGTTGCCAGGGGGCGAAACGCACCAGCAGGCTGTTGCCTGCGTCGGCCACCCACAGGTTGCCTTGGGGGTCAAAGGCCAGGCCGTTGACGACGCCCAACCCATCCGGCGGGACGCCGTAATCGCCCCACCAGGCCAGAATGTCGCCCTCGGAGGAGAAGCCCAGGATCCGGTACCCTTCCGGGTCGCTGGCGTACACCCTGCCGGCCTGATCTACAGCCAGGTAGGGCTTGTTTTCCAGCGACTGGCCGAACCAACCGTAGATGGGCCACTCGCGCAGATAGGTGTAGCCGTCCTCCGTGGGGGCAAAGGCCTGGATGCGTTGGTTCCAGGTGTCGGCCACATACAGGGTGCCGTCCGGCGCCAGGGCCAGGCCCACCGGTTCGTCGAACTGCCCGGCGCCCACACCGGCGCTGCCGAAGGCAAAGAGGAAGTTGCCGTCGGCGTCGTAGGCCACCACGCGCTTGTTCCCCGTATCCGTGACCAACACTCGCCCCTGAGCGTCGATCACAATATCCCGCGGACCCCAGAGGGCGTAGCCGGTCTCCCCGGTGCCGAAGGTGCCCCACTGGGTGATGAACTGCCCGTCGGCGGTGAACTTTTGGATGCGGTGGTTCCAGGTGTCGGCCACATGCACGCTGCCGTCCGGGCCGACGGCGATGCCCCACGGTTCGTTGAAGGTGCCCGGCGGGGCGTTGTCGGGGTCCTGGTTGATATCGCCAAAGGTGCCCCAGGTTTGCAACACCTGCCCGTCGGCGGAAAGGTGGATGATGCGGTGGTTGCCGCTGTCGGCCACATAGAGGGTACCGTCAGGGGCTACGGCCACCGCGCGTGGATTGTGGAAAGGCGTCTCGCCGGGCCCAGCCAGCCAGGAGTCGGCCGGATGGGTGATCTGCTTGCCCTGGTAGGGGTCGGTCTCCTCCGGGGCCTGCACGGCTTGTGGAGCCACGCCGTAGTCCCAAATCTGGGCGACGATGTCCTTGCGCAGGTAAAGGCGCATTTGGTCCGACGGCTGCCAGTTGCTCTGGGTGAGGGTGTCCTTGCCGGTCACCTGAGCGTATTGGGTGAAGTCGCGGTTGAGCCAGATCTGGAACAAGGCGGCCCGCATCTCAGGGTTGCTCAGGGCGTTGCGGATGCGTTCCCAGGTCAGGCCGAAGTAGTCCTGGTCTGGCCACACCATGCGGATGTAGTCGAAACGATAATAGTCCTGGCGCACGATGGGCTCAATTTTGGCGAAGTCGTTGTCGCCCACGATGATGGCCGGCACATCGCGCAGGTCGCGGGTGGGGCTGTCGCCGTAGAAGCGCTGGTTGGTGAAATGGCGCAGATACCAGGTCATGGGCCAGGCCACATCGCTATCGTAGGCCACGGGCATTTCCAGGCTATCGTGGGTGCGCAACGAGAGTTCGGTGACCTGACGCAGCACATCCTTGACCCCCCGTGCCGAGTGGGCGTAGACCAGGTACTCGTTGGCTTGATCGTAGTTGTAAAAGGTGGCCTGCACGGCGGTATGGACAGTCAACCCGGCCAGGATGGTGAAGAAAGCCAGCACGCCAGTGCGCGGAAGTTGGTCCCAGGGCCAGTCGGCGGCCAGGCGCGCGATGCCGTAGCCGCTGAGGAGCGCGGTGACCAGGGCGGTGAGGAACTGGGCCGTGGCCTGCAACTGGGGCAACTCCCGCCCGGCAAAGGGACGATTTGGCCCTAACCAGGCGCCCAGGGTGGCCGCCATGCTGAACAGGAAGACCAGGATCAGCCCCCAGAGGGCCCAGCCGTGCCGCCGGGAGAAGGCTCCCCAGTCCACGCCATCGGCCACGCGGCCCAGGAACCAGCTGGTGAGCAGGATCATGGGGAGGGTGATGTGCACGGTCAGCCAGGGCATCTTTTCTCCGGCGATGGTGTACGCCAGAAAACTGGTCAGGCTCCAGTAGGCCAGCAGGCCGAAGACGGGGGCGGGGTAGGCTTTGGGGGTTGTTTCCGTCAGGTGGGGCCCGGAGGTTTCCTCCACTCCTGGGGGAGAAGGCTTCCCCCGGGAGTGGAGGCCCACCCATAGGGCGGCAGCCAGGCTGCCCAGGGCGGGCAGGTATTCGTAAATCGGGATCTGGATGACCAGGTAGTAGTACCAGGGCTGACTGCCGCGGTGCACGCCCTGTTGTTGGAGCCAGTATCCCAAAGCGCCCACCAGGCCGCTAAAGAAGCCCTGGCCGTTGGTGAAGACGGTGGTGTAAAAGACAACGAAGATGGCGTAGTATAGGGCCATGAGGATGGGCCAGCGGCGGTGGTCCCAGGCCAGGCCCAGGGCCACGGCCAGGAGGGTCAGGGGAACGACGAAAAGGGCGGTGTGGAGGATGCCGGTGGGGGAGTAGTCCAGCGCATCCCAGCCCAGCAGGTGCATGGGCAGGGGAGCCAGTTGGGGCAAGACGGGGGTGAAGAGGACGAAGATGAGCGCCAGGGCGCGGTCTTCCCGCAAGCGGGCCCAGGTGTAGCCGCGCAGCAGGTAGAACAGGCTGAGGAGGAAGGCGGCCAGTCCGCCTCCCGCCAGCAGTTGGGCCAGCGGCGCGGTCCGCTCCTCGGTGGGGGGCTGCGCGCCGGGTATGGCGGGTTGGGCCACGGTGGCCGGATTGAGCCCCGTGGCTCCGCTGGCGCTCAGCAGGCGGGCGGTCGCCACGGCGAGCGCCAGCAGGGCTACGCCCGCCATCAGGCTGATGAGAAACGCGGTGCGGTAGGCCGGGCGCGGCCAGCGGTCGCGCAACACGCGGTCCAACAGCAACACGCCCAAAAAGAGAAGGGCCTGAGCCGTGTAGATGAACGCCGTCTCTTTCGCCGTGAAGTGCAGGGCGGAGACCACGGTGAGTACGACCAGGTAGCGCCAGCCGCCCGTCTCCAGATAGCGCAGGATGGCCCAGAGCATGACCACGCCGAAAAGGGCCACAAGAGCTTCATTGCGGGCGTAGCGCCCGTAGTAGAGCATGTAGGGCGAGATGAGCATGAGGAGGGCGGCGATGAGGGTGCCTCGCGACCCTAAGTAGCGGCGCCATTTCCACAGGAAGGCCACGGTGAGGATGCTGGCGATGGCGTGGGGCAGCCGGGCGGTGAAATCGGTGTCACCAAAAAGGAAATAGGACAGGGCAAGGAGATGGAACTGCAACGGCCCATGCATCATGGGCGTGTGCTGGAAGCCCTGCCCACGGGCCAGTAGCCAGGAGAAGTACACATGCAGGCTCTCGTCATGGCTCATCACCCGCAGGCCGAGTTCGTATAGCCGGGAGAACGCCGTGAGCAGCACGATCACGGCAAACACCACGGCCTCCACGCGCAGGTCGAGCAGGCTGCGCAGGGGGCGTTCCAGCCAGGAGCGGGGAGCATTGTCTGGTCGTTGGGTCGTCATAGGCAACCTCGGAGATAGATGGTCAGGGCTTTACCGCCAACCGTCAATCGCCCGTTGCCCATCGCTTTCACGGGCGATGACGCTTCCTGGGCGTGGTCTTCCGGACCCGGCGTGGTGGGCCGCCTTCGCGGGCGCTCTTCTTCAACGGGGCGATTTCCTGCTCGGTGAGATAGCGCCACTCACCGGGTTTGAGATTGTGCAGCCGCAAAGGCCCGATGCGCACCCGGATGAGCCGCACCACGGGCAGCCCGGTCAGGGCGGCCATCTCGCGGATCTGGCGCTTGCGGCCCTCGCGCAGGATGACCCGTAGCCAGGCACCTTTGCCCACGGGCTCCTCGACCCATACCTCGGCGGGGCGGGTGCGCGTGCCGTCGCTGAGCACGATACCGTGCCGCCACGCCGCCAACTGCTTCTCGTCGGGCCGTTTGGCGACCAGGACGCGATACTCCTTCTCGTGGCCATATCGCGGGTGGGTGAGGCGGTTGGCCAACGCGCCGTCATTGGTCAGCAGCATGAGGCCCTCGCTCTCCAGGTCGAGGCGTCCCACAGGGAACAGGCGGTAAGGTACAGGCACCAGATCGAGCAGGGTCTTGTGCGTGCTGCGGTCGGGCTTCATGGTGGAAAGCACCCAGCGCGGCTTGTAGAGCGCAATGTACACCAGCGGTTCGGGCGGCTGAATGCGCTGCCCGTCCACGCGGATGTCATCCTTTTCGGGGTCGGCTTTATCGCCCAGGTGGGCCACGCGACCGTTGACCGTCACGCGACCCTGGGCGATGAGTTCGTCACACGCCCGCCGCGAGCCGATGCCCGCGCGGGCGAGAATTTTGTTCAAACGTTCCTGGGGCATAGTCACCTCATCAATCGCCAATCGCAAACCGCTACCCTCTGGGCCTTCATTCCTTCAACAGCGCGTCCGGCTCCGTGCCGTTGCCTTCGGGCAGTTCCAGCGGCGGTAACTCGTCCAGCGAAGCCAGCCCGAACGCCTGCAGAAAGGCTGCCGTGGTGCCATAAAGAATTGGACGGCCCGGCCCTTCGGCGCGTCCCACCTCTTCGATCAGCCCTTTGCTCAGCAGGCTCCGGATGACCCCGTCGCTGTTCACGCCCCGGAGGGCGTCGACCTGTGGGCGGGAGATGGGCTGGCGATAGGCAATAATGGCCAGCGTTTCAAGAGCGGCCCGGCTCAGGCGCGAGGTGGCTTCCAGGCCCAGGAAGCGCTCCACCAAAGGGGCCAGTTCGGGGGCCGTGGTCAACTGCCAGCGGCCTCGATGGTGCTGCAGGCGCAATCCCCGGGCGCGCAGTTCCTCCGCCAGTTCCTGCAGCGCCTGCTCCACCTCCCGTTGGGGCTGCGCCAGAGCCTGGGACAGTTGGCGCACGCTCACCGGCTCGGGGGCCACAAAGAGCAGGGCTTCGATTTGGGCGTGTAGGGGTAAAGCCAGGTCGCTCATGCTATAATACACCCTCGTAAAGGCACCTTTGGCCGCTGTGGAAAGGAGTGCGTGTGCCCGTGCGTCGCAAAATCTGGCTCTGGCTGGTTGCGTTAGGGATGGTCACCTTGGCGTGTACCATTGGCCTGGGCGGGCCAACCCCGCCGGCGCCGCCGATCACCCCACCCCCGGAGGCGGTCGAAAGCCTGCGCCAGACCTGGAAACAAGCCGTGGCGTCGGCCGATGCCGAGGGGCGTATCTCGGTCACCCTCACCGAAGCGCAGTTGACCGCCTTGCTGGCCGCCAAAATGGCCTCGGACCCCGACGCCTTCTTCCAGCAGCCGCAGGTTTACTTGCGCGACGGGGCGTTGTACATCTACGGCGTGGTGCGTCAGGGCAACCTGACGGCCAATATGTTGGTGGTGCTCACCGTCGAAATCGACGAACAGGGCACCCTGCAACTCCGTTTGAAAGAGGCCGATTTCGGCCCCTGGCCCGTACCCGCAGACTTGCTTTCGGGCCTCTCGGCCATGTTGGACGAGGCGTTCACCGGAAAGGTGGGCCCCGCCTTCACCGGTTTGCGTTTGGAGTCCGTCACCATTGCCGACGGGACCCTGACCCTTGTGGGCCGGATTCGCTAACCCAATGGCCAATTCTGAACCCCGATTATACCATCGGCGCTGGACCCTGGGGTGGGTACTGCTCCTGGGGGTCCTCTTTGCCCTGGGCGGCTGCCGGGCCCCGCAACGGGCTGCCAACGCCTCGGCCGTGGTCACCATCCAGGTGGACGGCGGCCAGCAGACGGTGCAGGTCCCCGTGGGGAGCACCGTGGCCGAGGCGTTGCAGGCCGCCGGGGTCACCCTGGGGTCCCTGGACCGCACCGAGCCGCCCGATTACACCCTCATCGGGGGCGACCTGGAAGTGCGGGTGATTCGAGTCAAAGAATCCTTCCATGTGGAGCAGGAAGTTATCCCCTTTGAGCGACGGGTCCTGCACAACGAAGCCCTTCCCGCCGGGGAAACCCGCCTCTTGCAGGCCGGCGTCAACGGTCTGCGGGAGGTGACCTACCGTCAGGTGTTTGAGGACGGCGTTGAGGTGATCAGTCAACCGGTGAAGAGCGTGGTGGTCAGGAAACCGCAGCCGGAAATCGTCATGGTGGGCGTGCAGGCGCCTTTCCTGCCAAGGGAAATCCCCGGAAGGCTGGCGTACCTGGCGGCAGGCAACGCCTGGGTCATGGAGGGCAACACCGGCCAGCGCCGCCCGGTGGTCACCACGGGCGACCTGGATGGCCGGGTGTTTGCCCTTTCGCCCGATGGTCGCTGGCTGCTGTTCACCCGCGAAGTCAAGGATCAGGACACGCTGAATACCCTCTGGGTGGCTGATCTGGCCAGCGATCCGCCGCAATTGCTCAACCTGGGGGTGCAGAACATCGCCCACTTTGCCGCCTTTGCCCCTTACTCTTCACTCACGGTGTACTACTCCACCGTCGAGCCGCGCCCCGGCCCGCCGGGCTGGCAGGCGAACAACGACCTGCAGATGGTCACCTTCAGCAGCAGCGGCTGGGTCTCAGAGCCGCACACGGTGGTGGAGGCCAACGCCGGTGGGGTGTACGGGTGGTGGGGCACCACCTTCGCCTGGAGCCCCCAGGGGCGGCTGGGTTTTGCCCGCCCCGACGCCGTGGGGGAGGTTGACCTGGATGACGGGGTGCTGGACTCATGGCTGGACCTCATGCCCTACCAGACCCACGCCGATTGGGCCTGGGTGCCGGGCATGGATTGGAGCCCCGACGGCAAGGTGCTCTTTGCCGTGAGCCATGGCCGCCCCGGCGCGGCCGACACGCAGGAGTCGGCGCCAGACTTCCACCTGGTGGCCCTGCCCGAAGGGTTGGGCTGGCCCATCGTGCTGGCCGAAGAGGTGGGCATGTTTACCTATCCGCAGGTCTCGCCCCCCATGGAGGACGGCTACAGGGTGGCCTATCTGCAGGCGGCCTTCCCTCAGCAAAGCGATACCAGCCGCTATCGGCTGGTGGTGATGGACCGCGATGGCTCGAACCGCCGCGTGCTCTTTCCTCCTGAGGGTGGGGTGGGCCTGGAGCCGCAGGAAGTGCACTGGTCGCCCGGCCCGGTGCCTGACTTTGGCGCTTACGCCATCGCCTTGGTTTACCAGGGCAACCTTTACTTGGTTTCGGTGGCCGACGGCACCTTTCAGCAATTGACCGGTGATGGGCTGGTCACGGCGGTGAGTTGGCGCTGAGTATCCCCTGAGCAAGTCACAACGCAAAAAAGAAGGGCATGTCGGGCGGCAGGGCCGCTCAACATGCCCACCAAAAAGGGGAACAGGAAGGGTGAAGCGAGAGCAAATCTTCGCTGACCATGGAGATTGCTGCGACTGGCTGCCTGGGTGGGCCCCAGGGCTTTGTAAAGGGCCTGCTCCCACGGCGGCGCGATTACGACCAGAAACGCTCCTTCACATCGGTGAAGGCTTCCACTGGCCCGTCGAACTTGTTGCGTCCCAACTCTAGCACATACACATAGTCGGCAATCCGCAGGGCGTGGCGGATTTCCTGGTCGACCAGGATGATGGTCTTGCCGTCCCGGTCGCGCAGGGCCACGAGCATGTCGTACACTTCTTGTTTCAGGAGTTTGGCCAGGCCGGCGGTAGGCTCATCCACCAGAATTACCTCGGGGTCGGTCATGAGCGTGCGGGCCAGTTCCACCATGCGCTGTTGCCCGCCGGATAGCAGCCCGGCCTGCTGCTTGCGTTTTTCTTTCAGCGCCGGAAAGCGCTCGTAGTTCTCCTCCAGTTTGCGCTGCAACCGCTCCTTGTCATGGCGGAAGGTCCATCCGCCCAGGAGGATGTTGTCCTCCACCGGCATCCAGCGAAAGATGCTCATGTGCTGGGGGATGTAGGCCAGTCCCAGGTTGATGCGCTGGTAGGTGGGGACGGAGATGATGTTCTGGCCGTTGAGCAGGATCTCCCCGCGCATGGGGCGCAAGAAGCCAAAGATGGCTTTGAGTAGGGTGGACTTTCCCACGCCGTTGGCCCCCAGCACGGTGGTGATCTTGCCTTTTTCGGCTCGAAGGTTCACTCCCTGGAGGATGAACAGGTCGCGATAGTAACCCACATAGAGATCACGCACTTCCAGCATGATGGCCCTCCTCCTTTGTGCCTTCCTCGCCTTCCTCCTCGGCGAAATACACCTCGCGGATGGCCTCTTCGAGGATTTCTGCCTCGGGCGTTTCCTCTTCTTCCTCGCGGCCCAGATAGGCCTCGATGACGGCGGGGTCGTGCCGGACCTCCTCGGGAGGGCCGTCGGCGATGATTTCGCCGAAATTGAGCACCACCAGGCGTTCGCTCAGGGTGAAGATGGATTCCATGTCATGGCTGATGAGGATGATGGCCCGGCCCTCTTCGCGCACCCGGCGGATGTAACCATAGATGGTGCGCTGCAGTTTGGGATGCACGCCGGCGAAAGGCTCATCCAGGATGAGAATTTGGGGGTCCAGCATCAACAAACGGCCCAGTTCCAGCAGTTTCTGCTGCCCGCCGGAGAGCCGACCACCGTATTCGTTGCGCAGGTGGTCGATGGTCAGGAAGGTCAAAATCTCCATGGCCTTGTCCTGAAGTTGGCGGCGATCCGCCTGGGAGTTCAGCGCCAGGGCAGGGACCATGAGGTTTTCCAGCACCGTCATCCGGCGGAAGGCACGGGGCACCTGGAAGGTGCGGCCCAGGCCCAGGCGGGCGATGTAGTACGGCTTCAGGCCGTCGATGCGCTTGCCGTTCAGCCAGATTTCGCCGCTGGTGGGCTCCAACATGCCGCTGATGATGTTGGTTAGCGTGGTCTTGCCCGCCCCGTTGGGCCCGATGAGACCCACCAGTTGAGGATGATCGATAACCAGATCCACCCCCTTGAGCACCTGGAACCCTCCGAAGTTCTTCACGAGATGCTTGACTTCCAGTTTCATGGCGTGCCCTCCGTCTGTTCCTCGCTCGCGGCCAGCCCCTCGGTGTCCAGGGCCTGGCGTCGGGCGGCGATTTCGGCCAGGGCTTCGCGTCGGGTGATGCGTTCCAGCACTGGGGCGATCAGGCCGTTGCGCCAGAAGCGCAGGGTGACCATCAGCAGCACCCCAAAGGCCACCATCCGCCAGGCGTTGGTCTTCAGGCCGTGCTCACCCAACCCCATGCCCAGGGCCTGTAGGGTGTCCACATGGGCCGACAAGGCTTGCATCATCCCGGCGGGAAGGGGAATTTCTTGCAGCCACTCCAGCGAGAAGTGGATGAAGATGGCCCCGATGGCGGCGGCCACCAGGTTGTTGCTCCCGCCGATGATGGCCATAGCCAGCACCAGGCTCATGCGGCCGATGATCATTTCGTCGGGAACGATGAGGCCGACGGCCGAGAAGTGGTGGAACACCGCGCCCGCCAGACCGGCGATCATCGAACTGACCACGAAGGCCAGCACCCGGGTGTTGACCACATTGACCCCTAAGGCCGCGGCCGCGTCTTCGTCTTCCCGCACCGCGCGGAAGTACAACCCGTACCGCGAACGTACCAGCGCCAGCATGAAGGCCAGCGAACCCAGGAAGACCACCGCCATGGTGTAGTACACGGGCAGGTAAGAGGTGGTGTTGAACAATGGCTTGAGGTACATGCCGTTGGGCCCGCCGGTGATGTCCACCTCGGCTTTGATCACCAGGCGCACGATTTCGGAGAAGGCGATGGTGAATAGCGCCAGGTAAGCCCCCCGCATCCGCAGACACAGGTAGCCGATCACCCAACCCACCAGACCGGTGAACAGCACGCCCAAGGGAATGCTGATCCAGGGGGAAAGATTGAAGGCCATGAAGCCGGTTTCCTTGCCCAGGATGCCGCTGGCGTAGGTGGCCAGCCCCATGAAGGCCATGTGAGCGAAGGAAAACTGGCCGTTGTAGCCCGCCAGCAGGGCCCAACTGGAGGCCAGGATGGCGTAGAACAACGCCTGGCTGGCGATGTACAGCGTATAGGGCTTGCTCAGGAAGGGGAGGGGAAAGAGGAACAACAGCAGGATGCCCACGCCGGCCCCTGTGATGATCCAAAGCCGGGTCTTCCTGAAGGTGTTCATAGTTTCCTCCCAAACAGGCCTGTCGGTTTGAGCAGCAGGACCAGGGCGAAAATGACCAGCCCAAAGACATCGTGGTAGGCCTGAGCCCGCAAGGGATCAAAAAGCAAGCCGGTGCCCAGGGATTCCACCACGCCGATAATCAGACCGCCCAAGAGGGAACCGGGGATGGACCCCATCCCGCCCAGCACGATCACCACAAAGGCCTTGCCCGAGGCGACGACGCCGACCCAGGGTACCCAGGAGTACACCGTGACTAACGAGGCACCGGCCAGGCCGGCCAGCATGGCCCCGATGCCAAAGGCCAGGGTGTTCATGTTGAGGGGGTTGATGCCCACCACGGCGGCGGCGTTGCGGTCCTGACTGACGGCCTGCAGGGCTTTCCCGGTCCAGGTGCGATACATGAACCACAGCACGACCAGCAGGGCCACCAGGGCCACCCCCGCGGCGACCAGACGGCCCGCGCTGATGGCCACCTTGTCGATGAAGAGCGTGGTCTTCGTGGCGCGCAACACCCCAAGGCTAAACGAAGGCAGGTCCAGCAGGCGATGGGCTTTTTTCGGGAAGGGCCCTATCAGACCCAGCATCAGATACTGCAGGAAGAAAGAAAGACCAAAAGTGACCAGAATGGCGTATTCGGTGGGTTGCTCGACCTCGCCTCGCGCCATGGGCTGTAAGAACAGGCGTTCGAAAATCACCCCCAAAACAAAAGTGATCACCGCTGCGGCCAGCAGGGCTACCAGGCGAGGGGCGTCGGAAAACTTTTGGAGCCAGAAATACACCACATAGCCCCCGATCATGTAGAACTCGCCGTGGGCAAAACTGACGATATCCAACACCGAGAAGATGAGCGTCAGCCCGAGGGCCATCAGGCTGTACAATATGCCGATCATCAGCCCTTCCACGACCAGGCGAAAAATGTAATCTGGCGTCACGGTGGCCAGCCAATGAGACCAGGGGACGACAAAAGTTGTCGCTGCAATCATGCGTGCCTCCTCAAACCAGGCCTGACCTTTTGGGACACCCCCTGATGGACAAAAACTCCCCCAAGGGGTCAGGGCGACCCCTTGGGGGAGTGAGGGAGACGGTTATTTGTTGAGGTTGGGCTCCGTGCCCGGCACCACGTAGTCGGTACCGCAGGTCTGCTGGTCAGCCGGCCAGATGGCGCAGGCCTCTTCCAGCGGCTGCCCGCTCTTCCAGTACTGCAGGAAGAAGACCTTGGGGTCGGGCCACTGATGCCACATCCACTCGGGCTGATCGCTGGGCACCGGGTTCTGGGTGCCGTAGGGGAAGTAGTAGACGCCCTGGGCCAGGGCCACCCCGTTCTCGGGGCTGTTGTGGGCCTCCAGCGCGGCGATGATGGCGTCGGCATCCAGGCTCCCGGCTTCTTCGATGGCCTTCACCAGCAGCATGAAGGCGTCGTAAGCCTCAAAGGCGTAGCGCTCGGGGAAGTGCTGCGGGTCCTTCCAGGCGTCCTTGTAGGCCTGGATGAAGTCCTGCGCTTCGGCGCGGCGTGCCATGGCGAAGGGCGAACCGCCACCTACCCAGCGGAAGACCATGTAGTTGCCGTCGGGCACATTCTGCCAGAAGTCCTTGGCGTTGGCCGCCACCTGGTTGGCCACGAAGATCAGGTCCTCGGCCGGCGCCAGGCCACCCTCAACGGCCTGCTGCTCGAAGTTGTAGGAGGTCTCGCCGGTGATCAGCACCAGCACGGCCTTCTTGCCGTCGTGCTGGGAGAGGTCTTGCTGCACGCGGGTGACCAGGGTGGAGAAGTCCTGCGTGCCCTGGTCCGCCTTGTAGATGTCGGACTGGATGCCCAGATCGGCCAGTTTCTTCTGGGTGGATTCCGAAGCGGGGATGCCGTAGTCGGTGTTCTCGGTCACGATGGCCACCCACGAGACGCCCATGTCCTTGAAGAACTGGGCGTCGCCCTTGGCCACCATGGAGGACGCCGGCGCGATGCGGAACACCTCAGGATACTGCACGCCGGTAATCTTGTCGTTCCAGGTCTCGGCGAAGATGGCCGGCACATGGTACTTGTGGGCCACCTCTTTCTCCGCCACTCCGGCCGAGGAGTGATACTCACCGGCCACGCCGACCACGCACTCGCTGGTGATCAGGTATTCCATGGCCGCGGTGCCGCGCTCGGGCAGGCCCGAGGTGTCGTAGAACACGGGCTTGACCTTGTATTTGCCCATGATGCCGCCTTTGGCGTTGACCTGGTTGGCCGCAATCTGCACCGCGGTGATCATCGCCCGACCGCCGCCCACCGAACCGGGAGCCGACATGGGCACGGGGACGCCGATCTTGATCGGGCTGTCACCCAGTTCTTCAAAGGTGGTCGGGGCACATTTGCCGGCCGTTTTTTCGACGGGCACTTCTTTCGTCACCACCACTTCTTGGGTAACTACTTTCTCGACCTCTTGGGTAACGATGACCTCCTTGGTCACCACCACTTCTTTGGGCTGGCAGGCGGCCAGCAGCATGGACAGCACCACCAGCACACCCAACAGGGCAAGCACTTTCTTGGACATTTCCTCCTCCTCGTTGGTTGGAATGACTCAAGAGAGAACGGGGCAAGATGATGTTGGCGCTTTTGGGGTCGGGGCATCACCTCCTTTCGTTGGGGATGGGCTGCTGTTTTGAAGCAGGGCGCTGAGCGGATGAGAGCCCTCAGCGCCCTTTCTTCCCGCTTCTGGAGGATGAGGCGTTCGTAGGTGGTGAGTCTTTGTCCTGTTTGGGGAGTCGTTCCAGATCCTGCTCGAAGCCCAGCGCACGGGAGATTTGGGTGGCGGTGGCGATGACCCGGGGGGCAATCTGGCGCATGCGCTCCAGGGTGAGGCGGTAGGAGGGCCCAGAAACGCTCACCGCGGCCACCGGGCGCCCGGTGCGGTCCCAAACCGGGGCCGAGATGGCATGGAGGCCCTCCTCCAGTTCTTCCAGGGCCAGGGCATATCCTTTGCGCCGCACTTCGGCCAGTTCGGCGCGCAACTGGTCGAGATCGGTGATGGTTTTTGGGGTGATGGCTTGAAGGGGGAGTTCCAGGAAGGTTTCCTGTTCCTGGGGGGGCAGGAAGGCCAACATGGCCTTGCCAGCCGACACGGCATGCGCCGGCATGCGTCGGCCTACCCAACCAACGCGCATGACCAGCCT
The DNA here is from genome assembly GCA_011176535.1 of Anaerolineae bacterium. Taxonomy (NCBI): domain Bacteria; kingdom Bacillati; phylum Chloroflexota; class Anaerolineae; species Anaerolineae bacterium. Next base: position 27,368 of record DUEP01000003.1, read on the forward strand.
TTGTTCTCCTACGGCCAGTTCCAGGTTGACCACTCCGTAAGGCTCCAACACGCTCAAACTCGCCGTTTCGCCAATGGTGTTGGCCAGAGCGCGCAAATAGGGCCGCGCGATCTGGCGCAGGTCGGCCATGCCCAATACATTTTCGGCCAACGCCAGAATGCCCACATCCAGGCGGTAACGCCCCGTTTCCTGGTTGCGGCTGACGAATTCGGCCTGGGCCAGAGTTTGCAAAATGCGCGACACGGTGCTCTTGGGCAATTGCAGGCGCTGGCTGAGTTCGGTCACGCTCAACTCCGGCTCGGAGGCGGTGAAGGCCTTGAGGATGGCGATGGCGCGTTCGACGACCTGCACCGAGCCGGTGGTGCGTCCTGTGGAGCCGTTTGTTTCACGGTTCGGAACAGAGTTTCGCATGGTGGCACAATGATACCAAAAACATGGCGTCTTGGCAAGGGTATTGGGAGAAAAAACCTGTGCCCCCGCAGGCAAATATGCTATAAAGACAGCACCTTGTCCTGAGCCCTGCGGGGCCGTATCATCCGTTTGAGGTGCTTTTTGAGGAGGCCACTATGTCTGATTGGAAGGATCGTTACCCCAGCCGTTACCAAGCCATCACCATCCACAACATTGCTAAACATCCCCTTTGGCAGCGTCTGGATCCAGAGATCCGTGAGGCGGTGGAGGTGACCGCCCGGGTGCTCCCCTTCCGCTCCAATGTGTATGTCATCGAGGACCTGATCGACTGGGACAATGTGCCCGACGATCCGATGTTTCAATTGACCTTCCCCCAGCCGGGGATGCTGGACCGGGAAGATTTCCTGGCGATGCGGGTTCTGCTGCGTAAAGGGGCTTCTCAGAAAGAGATTCTGGCCAAGGCGAACGAAATCCGCTTCAACAAACTGAACCCCCATCCTGCGGGGCAAATGACCCACAATGTGCCGGAGTTGGACGGGGAGAAGTTGTCGGGGGTGCAACACAAGTATCGAGAGACGGTGCTCTTCTTCCCCGCCCAGGGGCAAACATGCCATGCCTACTGCACCTATTGCTTTCGTTGGGCGCAGTTTGTGGGGATTCAAGAATTGAAGTTCGAGTCGCGCCAGGTGGAGCGGTTCGTAGAGTATCTCAAGCGCCACAAGTTCGTCACCGATGTGCTGTTCACGGGCGGCGATCCGATGATTATGAAGGCCCGCGCTTTGCGGGAGTACATTGAGCCTTTGTTGGGCCCCGGGCTGGAACACATTCGCGACATCCGCATCGGTACCAAGGCCCTTGCTTATTGGCCGCAACGCTTTGTCACCGATGACGATGCCGACGATGTGCTGAGTTTGTATGAGCAGGTGGTCAAGTCGGGGAAGCATCTGGCCATTATGGCGCACTTCACCCATCCACGGGAAATGTCCACCGAGATCGTGCGCGAAGCCATCCGGCGGGTGCGGGATACCGGCGCCGAGATCCGGATGCAGGCGCCTATCGTGCATCCCATCAACGACAACCCCGAAACCTGGGCCACCATGTGGCGCGAAGGGGTCAAGTTGGGGATGATCCCGTACTACATGTTCGTGGAGCGGGATACTGGCCCGAAGAACTACTTTGAGGTGCCACTGGTGCGGGCGCAGCAGATTTTCCGCCAGGCATATGAGCAGGTGAGCGGGTTGGCCCGCACGGTGCGCGGCCCCTCCATGTCGGCCTGGCCGGGCAAGGTACGTGTGGTCGGCACGGCCAAGATCAAGGGCGAGTGGGTCATCGTGTTGGAGTTTCTCCAGGGGCGCAACCCGGATTGGATCGGTCGGCCCTTCTTCGCCAAATACGACCCCGAAGCCACCTGGCTGGATCAATTGCAACCGGCCTTTGGGGAGGAGAAGTTCTTCTTCGAGGTAGAGGAACCCATCACTTGGTGGGAGGTTGAAAAGGATCCTTTTGAGGCGGAAAAGGTACCCGCTGTGCTGTAACCCCTACCCCGGGCCTGTCAGAGGTCGCCACCTCTGACAGGCCTTTGTTTTATTTCCTCAAGGTTTCCAAATCCTCCAAGCCGTGATAAACTTGCCCTGGGCAAAGCACCGACGACGCTCTCTTTGAGGGCGTCGTTTTACTGCGACTTTCCCTGGCGGTAAATCTGAAGGAGAAGACCATGCGCACCGTGGCCTGGAACGAGGACCAGCAAGCCCTGCAACTCATCGATCAGCGTTTGCTGCCTGGCGAGTTTCGCCTGGCAACCTACACCACCTATCAGGAAGTGGCTGACGCCATCCGGCAGATGGTGGTGCGCGGCGCGCCGGCCATCGGCGCGGCGGCGGCTTTTGGCTTGGCTCTGGCTGCCCGGCAGTTTTCCGGTGGCGACCGCGAGGCTTTGCTGCGCTTTCTGGAAGACGAAGCCGCGCCGACGCTCAAAGCCGCTCGCCCCACGGCGGTCAACCTGGCCTGGGCGGTGGAGCGGGTGCTGGCCGCTGCCCGCCGGGCAGCGGGTGGGGTGGACGACCTCCGCGAAGCCGTGCTGAGCGAGGCCCAGCGCATCGCCAATGAAGATGTAGCCGTGAACAAAAAGATGGCCGAAATCGGGGCCACGCTCATCGAGGACGGCGATACCATCATCCACCACTGCAACACGGGGGCCCTGGCCACCGTGGACTGGGGCACGGCCTTGGGGGTGATCCGCATGGCCCACGAACAGGGCAAGCGCATTCATGTGCTGGTGGATGAGACACGGCCCCGGTTGCAGGGCGCCCGATTGACGGCCTGGGAATTGCAGCAGTACGGCATCCCCTTCGATATCATCTCCGACAACGCGGCAGGGTACTTTTTGCGCACCGGTCAGGCGCAGAAAGTGTTCGTGGGCGCCGACCGGGTGGCGGCCAACGGCGATGTGGCCAATAAAATCGGGACCTACATGCTGGCTCTGGCCGCCTATGACAACGGCGTCCCTTTTTACCCCGTGGTACCCACCTCCACCATTGACCTGAACCTCCCTTCGGGATGGCACATCCTCATTGAGGAGCGGGACCCCTCGGAGGTCCTGGAACTGGCCTTCCAAGGGCGGCGGGTGACCCCTGAGGGGGCCAGTGCCCGCAATCCGGCCTTTGATGTCACCCCGGCGCGGCTGGTCACGGCCATCGTCACCGAGTACGGCATCGTGCGGCCTCCTTACGATCAGGGATTGCGTGCGGTGGTGGCCCAGGCTCAGCAGGAGCAGAAGCGATGAAGGTGCTGCTTTCCGGTTCGGTGGCCTATGATTATCTGATGACCTTCCCCGGATACTTTCGGGATCACATCATCTCCGACCAGTTGAAATCGCTAAGCCTTTCCTTTTTGGTGGACAGTCTGGTGCGCCGACGGGGCGGTATTGCCCCCAATATCGCCTATACCATGGCCCTCCTGGGCGAACGACCGGCCATCCTGGCCACGGTGGGGGAGGACTTCGAGGAGTATCGCGCTTTTTTGGAGCGGGTGGGCGTGGAGACGCGCTACATCAAGGTCATCCCCGGCGAGACGACGGCTTCGTTTTTTGCCAACACCGATTTGGCCCAGGCGCAAATTGCCAGTTTTTACCCCGGCGCCATGGCCCACGCCGCCACTCTCTCCATCGCCGACTTAGATGAACGCCCCGATCTGGTGGTCGTCTCGCCCGACGCCCCCCAGGCCATGCGCAAGCGGGTGCAGGAGTGCAAGACGTTGGGCATCCCTTACTTCTACGACCCCAGCCAGCAAACGGTGCGCTTTGGCGGGGAAGAGTTGCTGGAGGGGGTGGACGGCGCGGCGGCGCTGTTCTGCAATGAGTACGAGTTTGCCCTCATCCAGCAGAAGACGGGCCTCAGCGCCGAAGAAATCCGGCAGCGGGTGCCTTTGGTGGTGGTCACCCGGGGCGAGAAAGGGACGACCATCACCGTGGAAGGTGAGGACATCTGCGTGCCGGCCGTGCCTCCGCGCCAGGTGGTGGACCCCACCGGTGTGGGAGATGCCTTCCGCGGCGGCTTTCTCAAGGGCTATCTGCACGGACTGTCCCTGGACCTGGCCGGCCGCCTGGGCGCGCTGGCCGCCACCTATTGCCTGGAAGCCCAGGGCCCACAAGGTCACACCTACACCCGCGARGMGTTCCTGGCCCGCTTCCGCGAGGCCTTTGGCGAAGAGGCGGCGCGACACATTGAGGCGATCCTCGTGCACCCCGGTGATGCCTCCCACCTTGCAGGAAACCAACCGGGCAGCCAGGACACCAAGTAACCAAGCAACCAGATAACCAGGCAACCTCAACCACGAAGGAGTCAACCATGGAATACGATGTCAAAGACCTCAACCTGGCCGAAGGCGGGCGTCGCCGCATCGAGTGGGCCGAGCGTGACATGCCCGTGCTGCGCAGCATCCGCGAGCGTTTCGAGCGCGAGAAACCCCTCCAAGGTGTACGCATCGCCGCCTGCCTGCATGTGACCACCGAGACGGCCAACCTGATGCGCACCCTGGCCGCCGGCGGCGCCAATGTGGTGCTGACCGCTTCCAACCCCCTCTCCACCCAGGATGATGTCGCGGCTTCCCTGGTCACCCACTTCGAAATCCCGGTGTTCGCCATCAAAGGCGAAGACAATGTGACCTACTACAAGCACATCCACGCGGCCTTGGATCACAAGCCCCAGATCACCATGGATGACGGGGCCGATTTGGTGAGCACCCTGCACAAGGACCGCCGCGACCTGCTGCCCAATGTCATCGGCGGCACGGAAGAGACCACCACCGGTGTCATCCGTCTGCGGGCGATGGCCGCCGACGGCGCGCTGGCTTTCCCCGTCATCGCCGTCAACGATGCTATGACCAAGCACTTCTTCGACAACCGCTATGGCACGGGCCAGAGCACCATCGACGGCATCATCCGCGCCACCAACATCCTGCTGGCCGGGCGCACCGTGGTGGTGGCGGGGTACGGCTGGTGCGGTCGCGGTGTGGCCATGCGGGCCAAGGGCCTGGGCGCCAATGTCATCGTGACCGAAGTGGACCCAATGAAGGCCCTTGAAGCGGTTATGGACGGTTTCCGCGTGATGCCCATGCTCGAGGCGGCTAAAGAAGGCGATGTGTTCGTCACCCTCACGGGCGATATTCATGTGCTCGACGGCCATCACTTTGAGGTGATGAAGGATGGGGCCATCATCGCCAACTCAGGTCACTTCAATGTGGAAATCAACATCCCGGCGCTGGAGGAGATGGCTGAGGAGAAGCGCCGGGTGCGGCCTTTCGTGGACGAATACCGGTTGCCCGACGGGCGGCGCATCTACCTGCTGGGCGAAGGGCGGCTCATCAACCTGGCCGCAGCCGAGGGCCACCCCGCCAGCGTGATGGATATGTCCTTCGCCAACCAGGCCCTCAGTGTGGAATACTTAGTGAAGCACGGCAAGGAACTGGAACGCAAAGTGTACGCCGTACCAGAGGATATCGACCGTGAAATCGCCCGCCTCAAGTTGGCGGCCATGGGCGTCCAGATTGATACCCTGACCCCCGAGCAGGAAGACTATCTGCATTCCTGGGAGCACGGCACCTGATTCAGGATGCCTGGAGGATGGACACACGAAACCCGCAGGAGAGCGCCCTCTGCGGGTTTTCTTTTAGCCGGACCCGGAGGACCGGACTGTTCCCGCTGAATTTTCAGAACCCCAAAGGCGGCGCAGCCACCGGGGAGTCGGCGTGGGATGACAGGCCGTGCCGCCGCACCAGATGGCGTGCAGTTGGGCCCCCAGGAGCAGCACCACATTGAGGCTGTACAGGTAGAACATAAGCACCATCACCGAGGCCAAAGGGCCGTAGATGATGTTGTACCGCGTCCAGGCGTTGTGCAGGTATTCGCGCAGCAACTGCCCGGCGATGAGCCACCCCACGGCGGTGAAAAACGCGGCGCCCAGGGCGGCTCGTCGTGGCCCTCGTTCGGCCGGGATGTACTGGAACGCCAGGTAGAGGGCCATCGTCACCAGGCCCACAATTAGGGCTGTGTTGACCAGGCTGGGGGTTAGCCAGCCCATCGTCACAGGCACGGGGAGGCTGGCCAGAAGGTGCAACAGCGTGCTGCCTATGGTCAGCCCGAACACCAAAACCGGGGGGATGAGCACCACCGCGGCCGTGCCCAGGGCGTGGGGGAGCCACCAGGTGCGCCGTGGGGCCGCCGTGGTCCGGGCATGGATGCGGTCGATGGTTGCCAGCAAAAGACGGACATAGGCCGAGGCCGACCAGAGCAGGGTGAGCACGGCCACCGCGCTGGCGGCCGAGGCTTCCCAGGTGAGATGGGCCAGAACCTGGATGGCTTCTTCAGCCTCATTGGGGAGAAGGGCCAGCAGCCAGTCTAGCAACCGTTGTTGGATCTCGACGGAACGCAACCACAGGCCCGTGGCGGCCACCAGCACCAAAGCCAGAGGGAAGAGGGAAAAGATGGCGTAGTAGGTCAACGCGGCGGCGCGCAGACCCAACTCGTTGCGCCCCCAACCCCAGAGCAGGCAACGAAGTGTGCGTAGTCGCAACAGGCCCTCCGACGGAACAGGATGCGCTTCATTTTACCGCCGAATCGGGCAGGGCGGCAAACGAGGCTCACCGCCTTGACGCCCCCCCGGGGGAAGGTTATAATGGCGAAAACTTACCGTTTGGTAAGTTGGAGGAGGTAGGTGACATGCGGCGTTGGTGGGTCGTTCTCTTGTTTCTGGTGCTTTTGGTCGGTGGAGGCTATCTGGTCTATCGGGCGCGGGCGGAGGCTTCGACCGCCCAGACGGCCCAGTGGAAGACCGTGGCGCTCTCTCGCGGGGATTTGGAGGCCACGGTGGGTGCCACGGGTACCGTGCGTTCGCGCCAATCGGCGGTGTTGGTCTGGCAGGTGAGCGGTGTGGTGGGGAAGGTTTTTGTCCGGGAGGGCGAAGGGGTGCCCGCAGACACGGTTTTGGCCGAGCTTCGCCCGGACACCTGGCCGCAGACCCTGTTGAGCGCCCGCACTTCCCTGCTCAACGCGCAGCAGCAGTTGGACGATTTGCGGCGTAACGCCCAGGTGCAATATGCCCAGGCGCTGCAAAATCTGGCCGTGGCCAGGCAACAGTTGAAATCGGCCGAGTGGCGTTACAACAGCATCGTCCTGTACTGGGACGAAGAAAAGGCCCAAAAGGAATACGACAAATGGCACAACCTGGTGCAATCGCTGCAGCAGCAATTGCACGACCCGGCCATGGCCGCCATGCAGTCGGTCATTCGCGTGCAACTGGAACAGGCGAAACGCCAGGAGCAAGTGGCGAAGAACAACTTGCACCCCAGCGAAGAAGACAAAGCCAAAGCCGCCGCCGATTACCAACTGGCCAAGGCTCAAGTGGCTCACTGGGAGCAGGAGGTGCAACGCTGGCAGGACGGGCCGCCTGAGGCTCAGGTAGCCTTGCTCGAGGCGCAGATCGCCGCTGCCCAGGCCACCCTGGACCTGGCAAAGATCAAAGCCCCCTTTACCGGCACGGTGACCGAGGTGCATTCCCGCCCCGGAGATGTGGTCTCGCCCGGCAGCGTGGCCTTTCGCTTGGACGATTTGAGCGCCTTGCTGGTGGATGTGGATGTCTCGGAAATCGACATCAACGCCATCCGCCCCGGGCAGAAGGCCACCCTGACGCTGGACGCTGTGCTGGGCCGCGAGTACCACGGCGTGGTCGAAAAAGTGGCCCGGGTGGGCACCACCACCCCCACAGGCATCAACTTCACCGTCACCGTGCGGCTCACCGACGCCGACGCCTTGGTCAAACCCGGCATGACCTCCGCGGTGACCATCTTCACCGAGCGCAAGACAGGGGTGCTCCTGGTACCCAACCGCGCCGTGCGCACCGTGGAGGGCCAGACGGTGGTCTATGTGTTGCGGCCCGGTGCTAGCGAACCCATCCCCGTGCCGGTCGTGCTGGGCGCCACGGCGAACACCGTCTCTGAGGTGCTGAAAGGGGACTTAAAGGAAGGCGACCTGGTGGTGCTCAACCCGCCCACCCAGGGCTTCAACCTCTTCGGGGGGAGGTGAGTATGAGCGCCCACGAGGATTGGGTGATCGTGGCCGAAGATTTGCACAAAGTGTATCGCATGGGCACGGTCGAGGTGCCGGCCCTGCGCGGCGTTTCGTTCAAGGTGCGGCGGGGCGAGGCCCTGGCCATCATGGGGCCTTCGGGGTCAGGCAAATCCACCCTGATGAACATTCTAGGCTGCCTGGATGTGCCCACGGCAGGGAAATATTACCTGGACGGGGAACGGGTCTCGGCTCTGGATGAGGACCAACTGGCTTTCATCCGCAACCGCAAGGTGGGGTTCGTGTTTCAAAATTTCAACCTGCTGCCCCGCGCCACAGCGCTGGCCAATGTGGAGTTGCCGCTGCGCTACGCTGGCATGTGGCGCGGCACTAAGGAAAAAGCCCGCCAGACCCTGGAAGCCGTAGGTTTGGGCGACCGGGTGCATCACAAGCCCAACGAACTCTCCGGCGGCCAGCAGCAGCGCGTGGCCATCGCCCGCGCTTTGGTCAACGACCCGGCCATCATCCTGGCCGACGAGCCTACCGGCAATCTGGACACCAAATCGGGCGCGGAGGTGCTGGACTTGCTCTTGCGCCTCAACCGGGAGCGAGGCGTCACCCTGATCGTGGTCACCCACGACCCCGAGGTGGCCGAGCACATGGAGCGCATCATCCACATCCGCGACGGCCTCATCGAGCGCGAAACCTACCCCCATGAGCAACGGGTGGAGGTGGCGCCATGAAGGCCTTGCTCGTGACCCTCTGGCTGGCCTGGCGCGACGCCATTCAGAGCTTGCTGGCCAACAAAATGCGTTCTTTCCTCACCATCCTGGGCATCGTCATCGGCGTGGGGGCGGTGATCGCCATGCTGGCCATCGGGCGAGGTGCCCAGAACGCCATCACTGGCTCCATCGAGGGCATTGGCACCAACCTGCTTTTCGTCATGCCGGGCAACATGCAGAATCAATCCCTGCGCAACATCCAGCCCCTCAACCTGACCGATGTGCAGGCCATCGAAGACCCCTTGGCCGCGCCCTCGGTGGCCATGGTGGCGCCCATCATTCAACTCACCGCCGAGACGATGGTCGATGGGGTGCGCCGGACCACCACCGTGGTGGGCGTGACGCCGGCCTATGCCCAGGTGCGCAATTACCATGTCACCGAGGGCGAATTCCTCAACGAGACCCATGTGCTGGGCCGTGCTCAGGTGGCCCTCATCGGCCCCGACGCTGCCGAGGCTCTCTTTGGCCGCACCGAGGGCCTGGTGGGGATGACAGTGCGCATCAAAGGCCAGCCCTTCCGCATCATCGGCGTGTTGGAACCCAAAGGCGGGGGCGGGTTCGGCCCTAACCAGGACGACCGCATCCTGGTGCCGCTGACCACCGCCGCCTCGCGCCTGCTCACCCGTGGGCGAGACAAGGTGGACTTGATCCTGGTCTCGGCCGTGAGCGCCGACGCGGTGCCTGAGGCCCGCGAAGAGGTGCGGCAGATTTTGCGCACCCGCCACCGCCTGCGACCGGGTCAGGATGACGATTTCACCATCTTCACCCAGGACGAGTTCCTGAGCACCTTCAAGACCATCACCAATGTGCTCACCATCTTTTTGGGTGGCATCGCGGCCATCTCGCTGCTGGTGGGCGGCATCGGCATCATGAACATCATGCTGGTCAGCGTGACCGAGCGCACGCGCGAGATCGGCCTGCGCAAAGCCTTGGGCGCCCGCAAGCGGGATATCCTCATCCAGTTCCTCACCGAAGCCGTGGTGCTGAGCATGGTCGGCGGGCTGTTCGGCATCCTGTTAGGGTGGGGGCTTTCGCTGGCGGTCGGCAAGGTGGCGGCGGCCCACAATGCCGATATCATCCCGGTGGTGAGCAGCGACGCTATTCTGCTGGCCACCCTGTTCTCCGCCGCGGTGGGCATCTTCTTCGGCTTTTATCCGGCCAACCGCGCGGCCAGCCTGGTCCCTGTGGAGGCGTTGCGTTATGAGTAAGCTCGCGAAAACCAGGCCTGTGGTGGCCTTTCAGGGCGAACACGGCGCTTACTCTGAAGAGGCCATCTTTCAACACTTTGGCCGTGAGGTGGAGACCCTGCCTTGTCGCACCTTTGCCGCGATTTTCCATGCGGTGGAGGAGGGGCGGGCCGAACACGGCGTGGTGCCGGTGGAGAACGCCGTGGCCGGGTCCATCAACCAGGCCTACGACCTGCTTCTGGCGCATGATCTCACAGTGACCGGCGAGATTTACCTGGCCGTGCGCCATTGCCTCCTGGTCCCCAAAGGCACGACCCTGGAGGAGGTGCGGCGGGTGCGCTCTCATCCCCAGGCGCTGGCCCAGTGCGAGGGCTTCCTGGCCGCTCACGGCTGGGAGGCCGAACCCTGGTACGACACGGCGGGTAGCGCCAAGGACCTGGCCGCCGACCCTCAACCCGGCCTGGCCGTTATCGCCAGTTGCCTGGCCGCCCAGCGGTACGGCCTGGAAGTGCTCGCCCGCGACATTCAGGACCGTTCCTGGAACATCACCCGCTTTTTTGTTATCGGTCAGGAGCCCACGCCCCTCGCGCCTCGCGCCAAGACCTCCCTGGTCTTTGCCGTCCCCCACCGGCCGGGGGCGCTGTACGCCTGCTTAGGAGAATTTGCCCGGCGGGGCATCAACCTGACCAAACTGGAAAGCCGCCCGCGACGCAACCGCCCCTGGCACTATGTGTTTTACCTGGACTTTGAAGGGCACTGGCGGGAGCCCGCCTGCCGCGACGCTTTGGTGGGGCTGTTGGCGCAGGCGGCTTTTGTCAAACTGTTGGGCTCGTATCCTGCCGCCGACATGCCCGACCTGGAGGGGGCCTTTTCGCCTTGAGTATGCTTCACCCATCGAATGGGAGTTCGTCTAACCAGACTTGAGGTGGGGCGCCGGGCCCGGAGGGTCGTGCCGGCCTTGCAGAATCCAGTCCAGTTCCGCGGCGAAAAGGTCCACCAGGGGGCGTGGCTGTTCCCCCGGGCGGATGCAACCCCCGGGGGTGTTCAGCAGTTCCTCCACTTCGTCCAGAGTGATGCGGCCCTGGTCGTCCAGGTCCAGGGGGTGCAACACGCAATAGAACGGTTTGAGGACCCAGGGATGCCAGCCCTGGGTTTGCGCCGCCACCTGCAGGGCACAGTACCCCTCCGGTGGGATCCAGAACACGCAGGCGGTGCCCAGTGGGTGTTCAGGTCGGGGGAGCACTCGCGTGTGTCGCACCCACCCGCTGGGGACATAAGGGTCGTCTTCTTCTTCCGCGGTGAACCAGGTGTGGGGGGCCTGCGCCTCGGGCGGGAGATGAGGGCGGATGAGGTCGGCGTGGCGCAGGATGGTTTCCCTTTCCCCCAGATCCACCCAGACGCCGTGCACGCAGCAAGCGCCCCGACAGGCGGGGAAATCGCAGCAGGCGATGGCTTCTTGTTCGTAGAGACGGGGAGCCAGACGCAGCATGGTCAGGGCAGAAGGGCCTGGGTGAGGTAATCGGTGCGGCGGTTGCCGAACAGGCCCACCACGAAATGGTAGAGGGCGTACAGTTCCAGGGCAAAGGGCCAGTAGCCGAAGTAGCCCAGGATGGGCATTTCGAAGATGTGCAGAAAGTCCACGAAGGGCACGGTGTACACCCATTTGGGGTAGGCGTAGAAGTTCCAGAACTCCCAGAAGAAGGCGGTGAACCACACCCCGGCCCAGAGGGCGGCAATGGGCCGCCAGTCGCCCTTTTGGGTGAATTCCAGCAGGGTGCGGTTCCCCAACCAGGCGTTGACGGGCTCCAGGATGAAGTACACCGACAGCCAGAGGAAGGGGAATCCGTAGCGGGGGAAGGCCAACATGAACGCCAGCATGGCCCACCCGGCGAAGAAGAAGCCCCACAGGGTACGCGGCGTGGGTCGGATACGGGGGCCATGAGCGAAGCGCTCCACCCAGGGGAAAGAGGCCAGCCACGAGGTGGCGCCGAACACGGCGGGCATGACCGTGCTGAAACTCAGGGTGGCCAGCACACCGTATTGCAGGTCGGTGAAGAACTCGCGGCCCACATAGTGCCAATTCTGGGTGCGCAGGTTGAGGGCCTCGAACAACCACCAGGCCGGGGCCGAGATGACGAAAAGGAGCGCATAGCGTCGCGGGTCCCGGCTGAACAGCGAGGCGCCTCGGCGGCGGTAGGCCAGGGCGTCCACGGTCAGGGCGTAGCCCAGCCAGAGGGGGAAGAAAAGGATGTGGGTCCGCAGGCCGGGCCAGAGCCAGTTCAACGGCCACGCCACGGCGATCAGGGCCAGACCAAGCCAGCCGTGGCGGGGGAAGGAGGGTGAGGTGCGATATGCGGTGTGCGATGTGCGGGGCTCGGCCTGCGATGTGTCATGTGAGGAATGCAAAGTGTCGGAGGTCATCGGGCCGTTCTCCCAAAAGGGGGTTGGCTTGGAGGAGAGATGAAACAAACACCCGCGTTCATCTGTCTTATCCGTGCCCATCCGTGGGCGATTTCTCCTTGCCGCGGCGGGCCCCAAATCCTCTATCCTGATTCGTGCCTTTCCGTGAACATCCGTGTCACCCGTGATCGATTACCGCGGCTTCTCGTAGAGTTCCACCAGCACGCCAAAGGCGCTTTTGGGGTGGATGAAGGCGTAGCGCACCCCGTTTTCTTTCGCCACCGGTTCCGGGTTGATAAGTTGCACGCCTCGCTCCTTGAGGCGCTGCAACATGGCGTCCAGGTCGTCCACTTCCAGGCAGATATGGTGCATCCCTGGCCCGCGTTTGGACAGGTAGCGCGCAACGCCGCTTGCTTCATCGGTGGGCTGCACCAGTTCGATTTCGCCGTTTTCCAGGGGGAGGAAGGCGATGGCCGAGCGCTCGCGGGGCACTTCAGCCACTTCGCTCACCTCCAGCCCCAAGGCGTCCCTCCAGAAGGCGAGGGCTTCTTCGATGTCGGTCACCACAATGGCGAGGTGATCCAGGCGGCGGACAGGGGACATGGCACCTCCTCTGCTTCAGAAAGTCGGCTGATACTCGCCCCACATGCGGCGCAGGGCATCGCTGATTTCGCCCAGGGTGGCGTAGCGCTCCACGGCCTCGATGAAGAGGGGGATGAGGTTTTCGTCACCGTGGGCGGCCTGCTCGATGCGGGTCAGGATTTCGGCTACCTTGGCGTTGTCGCGGCGGGCCCGCAAATCGACCAGCCGGCGGCGCTGCGCGGCTTCGACCGCCGGGTCCACTTTGAGCGCTTCCAGGTCGCGCTGCTCCTCTTCGGTTTGAAAGGCGTTGACGCCCACCACGATTTGCGCGCCTCGTTCTACGGCTTGCTGGTACTGGTAAGCGCTTTCCTGGATTTCCTGCTGAATGTAGCCCTTTTCGATGGCAGCCAACGCCCCGCCCATCTCGTCGATTTTGGCGATGTACGCCTCGGCGCGACGCTGAATCTCGTCGGTGAGGTACTCCACATAGTACGAACCGGCCAGGGGGTCCACCGTGTCGGCCACGCCAGACTCGTAGGCGATGATTTGCTGGGTGCGCAGGGCGATGCGCACCGATTTCTCCGTGGGCAGCCACAGTGCCTCGTCCATGCTGTTGGTGTGCAGCGATTGGGTGCCGCCCAGCACAGCTGCCAGGGCCTGCAGCGCCACGCGGACGATGTTGTTCTCCGGCTGCTGAGCAGTGAGCGTCGAGCCTGCCGTTTGCGTGTGGAAGCGCAGCCGCCAGGATTTGGGGTTTTGGGCCCCAAAGCGATGGCGCATGATGTGCGCCCACATCCGCCGTGCGGCGCGGAACTTGGCAATTTCTTCGAAGAAGTTGTTGTGGGCGTTGAAGAAGAAGGAGAGTTGCGGAGCAAAGGTATCGACATCCAGCCCGGCGTCGATGGCCGCCTGCACATAGGCGATGCCGTTGGCCAACGTGAAGGCCACCTCTTGCACGGCGGTGGAACCGGCCTCGCGGATGTGATAGCCGCTGATGCTGATGGTGTTCCACTTGGGCACTTCGCGGGCGCAGAACTGGAAAATGTCGGTGATCAGGCGCATAGAGGGGCGCGGTGGGAAGATGTAGGTTCCGCGGGCGATGTACTCTTTCAGGATGTCGTTCTGGATGGTGCCGCGTAACTGGCGCATCTCCACGCCCTGCTTTTTGGCCACGGCGATGTACATGGCCAGCAGGATGCCAGCCGTGGCGTTGATGGTCATACTGGTGGAGACCTTGTCCAGCGGGATACCGCGGAAGAGGGTTTCCATGTCCTCCAGCGAGGAGATGGACACGCCCACGCGGCCCACCTCGCCCTCGGCCATGGGGTGGTCGGCGTCGTAGCCGATCTGGGTGGGCAGGTCGAAGGCCACCGAAAGCCCCGTCTGCCCCTGCTGAAGCAGGTAATGGTATCGCTGGTTGGACTCTTCGGCCGTGGCGTAACCGGCGTACTGGCGCATGGTCCAGAAGCGCCCCCGGTACATGGTGGGCTGCACCCCGCGGGTGTAGGGATAACTCCCGGGGAAGCCCAGTTTTTCCAGGTAATCCGGATCCGGGTCGGAGGGCAGCAGAAACCGAGGGATGGGGATCCCCGAAGAGGTGGTGAACGCCTCTTTTCGTTCAGGGAAACGGCGGAGCACCGGCTCCAGCACCTCGCGTTCCCATTGTTCCTGTTGGGCTTTCAGGTCGTCGCTCATCGTGTGCTCCCTCATGGCTGATGGGATGAAGGGGTTGGCGGTTCCAGGGGAGGCTCGCTCTCGCCAGCCTCGGACGATTCGTCGCTGTGGATGAGGTGGTGGTAAGTGATCAGCCACTCGGCCATGCGCTCGCGTTCGCGCTGGGCTTCGGCGGCGGCTTTGACGCGGCGGCGTTCTTCCATGCGCTGGTAGATGTCTTGCAATACCCGGTCGGGCTTGTGGACGCCGCGGAAGACCAGAGTGGCCGTGCCCGCGCGGATGTGAACATCGCCGTAGTTGAGCAGCAACCCCAGTAGGCCCTTCCGGGTGTGATCCAGGCTCTGGATGCTTTCCAGCGGGGCGGATTGTTTCTGCTCGCTACCCAGGGGTTTGCGTTCGATGTCGATGACCTGGTCGGCGGTCAGGCGATAGATGTCATTGGCCCAGTCCAAGAGGCCGTATATGGCCCAGGCGAGCAGGAAGAAGAAGGCGGTGAGGGCCACCACCCCCAGGGGAAGGGCATAGGGAGAGGATTGGGCGGTCAGGTGCCGAATGATGTTGACGGTGCCGTAGAGCATCAGGCTGAATCCGGCCAGGGTTTGCCACCATACCCGCCGGAGCAGGGTGATCCAGTGCTTGCGGTAGGTGATCACCACCCCGTCCTCGAGACGCTCGGCGAAGATGCGCCGCAGGATGAGAAAAAGGGAGAGGCGCGGACGAGAGTGTGAGGTGGGGGAGGCCTTGACCGATGGGGCGGAAGCCGGTTTGGGACGGGTGTAGCCCAGGCGCTCTTTGAGCAGTTCGAGCATGGCCTGGCGCTCGGCCTTGCGCGTCTGTTCGCGGCTGCGTTGCCAGTATTCTTTGATGATGGCTTCGATTTGGCTGGCGTAGCCCACATTGCGCAGGGCAAAGGCGCCGAACCAGGTGCGGATGATGACATCACCGTAGCCCAGCATGCGGCCTTCCAGCGAGCGCACCACATTGAGCGAGAGGATGGTGCGGAAGGGGGCTTCGGTGCGGCTTTCGTAGGTCAGGACCACGCGCTCGATCCACACCACGCGCTGGTTGGTTACGATGTAATCGTCGTTGGCCCAATCCACGATGTGCCAGATGAGCAGCAAGACCCCCGCCAGCCCGAAGAGGCCCACCGGCAGCCAGAGCAGGCGCGTCTGGGTGAGCCGTTGCAGTCCGAACATCAGGGCCGAGGCCAGAAAGGCGAGCAGGCTGGGCCATAGGTCCACCATCAGCCGCGCGGGATGTTTGCTGATGTAAAGGTAAATCCACTCGTTGGGCACCAGCCAGTCCGGCTGCCGGCGCCGTGCCCGTCGGCGGCTGCGGGCGATCACCTGGAGAAATGTTTTCACCTGCGGGAACCGGCGCGTCAGGTCCTGGAAGTCACTGAGCGACAGGAAGAACACGCGAGCGGTGCCCACCGCGCGCGCCGTGGCCGTGCGCCCGCGCACCCAGCGGAGGACCAGGCCTTCTTCGCCAAAGTAGTCGCGCCGCTCCAAAACGGCCAGCCGCCGATGCCCGCGGAGCACCTCGACGGTTCCCTCGCGGATGAAGTACATTCCGTTGGGCGGATCGCCCTCGCGCAAGATGCGTTCGCCGTCCTGGTACACATACTCCTGCATGCGCGCCAGGATCCAGGCCAGGTCCTCGTCGGTGAGGCCGAGGAACAGGTGGATGTGGCGAATCCAGTCCAGGTTGGCCACTGTGGGCGCGACCATAGGGCTCTCTCCTTGCCTTTTGCGACGCTGTTGATTTTAGCATGGAACGGCGGGCAAGAAGCGTGCCACTTTGGTTTTAGGGTACAATTGTGCTCCCAGGAGGTCAAGATGAGCCAAGAAAAAGCCCTTCCGCCCCTTTCGCAGGAAGAAATCCGGCGCTATTCGCGCCATTTGTTGCTCAATAAAGTGGGGATGAAAGGACAACGGCGCCTCAAAGGCGCTTCGGTGCTCATCGTGGGGGTGGGCGGCCTGGGGTCACCCGTGGCGCTCTACCTGGCGGCGGCGGGCGTGGGCCGCATCGGGCTGGTGGATGACGATGTGGTGGATGTGACGAATTTGCAGCGGCAGGTGCTTTATGGCACTTCGCAGGCCGGGCGTCCCAAGGTGCTCGCCGCCAGGGAGCGGTTGCAGGACCTGAACCCTCACATCACCATTGAGGTGTACCAGGAGCCTTTCACCTCGGCCAACGCCATGGACATTGCCAAAAACTACGAGGTGTTGGTCGATTGTTCCGACAACTTCCCCACGCGGTATCTGGTAAACGATGTGGCCGTGTTGTTGGGGAAGCCCAGTGTGTACGGGGCCATCTATCGTTTTGAGGGGCAGGTGAGCGTGTTCGATGCGCGGGAAGGGCCGTGCTATCGCTGCCTGTTCCCCGAGCCGCCACCGCCCCATCTGCGGCCCACTTGCGGCCAGGTGGGGGTGCTGGGGGTGCTCCCTGGGGTGATCGGCACGCTGCAGGCCACCGAGACGCTGAAGTTGCTGTTAGGTGTGGGCGAGCCGTTGATCGGCCGGTTGATGCTTTACGATGGGTTGAGCGCTACCTTCGAGACGGTGAAGTTACGCAAGAACCCCAAATGCAAAATCTGCGGTGAGCACCCGGAGATCACCGAACTGATCGATTACGAGGCCTTTTGCGGCGTGGGCGGCTTTGAAGTGCCCGAGGTGCGCCCCCGGGAACTGGCGGTACGGCTGCAAAGCGGGGAGCCCCTGCTCCTGTTGGATGTCCGGGAGCCCAACGAGTTGGATCTGGCCCGCCTGCCGGGTGCTGTGAACATCCCGCTGGGCGAGTTGCTGGACCGTTTGAACGAACTGGACCCGGATAAGGAGATCGTGATCATTTGCCGTTGCGGGGCGCGCTCAGCCATTGCGGCGGAGTTGCTGCGGGAAAGCGGATTTCACAAAGTGAGCCACCTGGCCGGTGGCCTGCAGGCCTGGGCGGAGGAGGTGGATCCGGATTTGCTGGTGTACTGAGGGTTCCCCTTCTCTTTTGCGTTCCCTACCCAAATTGTGGGGGGCGTGCTATAATTTGGGGCGCGTGGAGAGGTGCCGGAGTGGACGAACGGGGCGGTCTCGAAAACCGCTGTGGGCCCTGTGCCCACCGTGGGTTCGAATCCCACCCTCTCCGCCAGAAAGAATGCCCGTTGCCAGTTGGCAGCGGGCGTTGGTGTTTTGGCGCGGCGTGGTTCCCCTTTCCCTCGTGTCCGGATGGGGAAGCAACGCAGGGGGTATGAATGGCCGTGGACTTACGAGAGCATATCCTCCAAAATGCGTTCCAGCGCCATGGTGTGACTGCAGCGCCCATGCATGCGGAAGAACTCGCAATCGCAGTTCCACTCGCCCTGGTTGTAGCGCACGACATGGGCGTTGTTGTCGCCTTGAATGGAGACTTCGAACGAATGGAAGTGGAAACGTTCCCGCTCTTCGGCGTAACGTTTGGCCTTTTCAATCTTGCCAATCAACCCATAGTCCATAAGAGACTCCTTTCGGGGGAGGAAATCCGCTAAACAAACAGGCACGCGAAGGCCGCGTGCCTGTGTCTTTAGCCAAGTTGTGGGGGCTGTACAGCCATGAGCGCACCTCAAGGGTGAGGGGATGCCTCAAGTATACAAGAAGTCTACCGGGGTGTCAAACCATCAAAGCAACGGAACCCCGGCCAGTTCCCGTTCCTCTGTGGTGTGGCCTTCTACCACGAGGAAGGGCTGGCCGTGCTTTTCGGCCAGGCGGAGGGTGGGCCCCAGTTCAAAGGTGTTCCCCAGGAAGGGGTGGCGTTTTCCCAACACGAAGGTCTGCCCGGCTTTGAGGCGGGCGACCAACTCGTCGCGGGTAAGGATTCGATGGTCGGCAAAGGCGTCGAAGCGCCGCAGGTGCACCCGTACCCAACGCAGTTGGCCTTGCTCGTCGTAATGAGCGGCCTCGACCACACCTTGAACACGACGCAGGGCTTTGTCCACCCGCGTTTTGGGGAAATAAGCCGGACGAGAAGTAGTGCTCATGCAGCCCTCGCTGAGAAAAGGTTGAAGCGCTTTTGACGGCCTCGGTGTCGGGGCGGGCGGACTTGAACCGCCGACCCCCGCGTCCCAAACGCGGTGCGCTCCCATCTGCGCTACGCCCCGAGTCGCCCAAAGTATACTCCTTTGCCCAGACAGCGTCAAGCCGGGTGACGGTGCCCCCCCATCGTCTGGCTATGGCTTTGCGCAAAAGCGGGTACAATGAAGGAAACCTCAAGCGAGGCGAGCATGGCTGCTGTGGAGTTGCGTTTCCCCTACCCTCATATCGGCCTGTTGGAGGTGCGGCGGCCCGAGGTGCGCAATGCGCTGGACTGGCAGGCGATGGAGGCCTTTGGCGCTGCCGTGGAGCAGGCTCATCGAGAGCCGGCTCTGCGCGTGTTGGTGGTCACCGGTCAGGGCCAGGTGTTCATCGCCGGGGGGGACCTGAAGGTGTTGGCCGCTTATCCCAATGAAGAGGATGGCCGCCATTTGAGCGCGTTGATGACCGGGTCCCTGGCCCGGCTGGAGGCGCTCCCCGTGCCCACCATTGCCGCGTTGAACGGGCCGGCTCGAGGCGGTGGGAGTGAAGTCGCCCTGGCCTGCGATATGCGGGTGATGGCGGCCAACGCCGATTTGGGTTTTGTGCAGATCCGTCAGGCGCTCATCCCCGGCTGGGGGGGTGGGCAGCGTCTGCTGCGTTTGGTAGGGTATGCGCGGGCCATGGAATGGCTGCTCACCGGGCGCATCCTCACGGCGGAGGAAGCCCTGGCGGTGGGCTTGGCCAATCGCCTTGCCCCGGCCGGAAAGGCGCTGGAGGAAGCCCTGGCGCTGGCCCGGGAGATCGCCGCGCATCCCCCTCAAACCGTGCGGGCGATCAAGGCGCTGCTGCGCGCCGGGACGACCCTGCCCCCGGCCCTGGCCGCGGCCGAGGAGCAGCGTTTGTTCCCCCCTCTTTGGGCCGAAGACGCCCACCTCCAGGCGGTACGGGCCTTTCTGCAGCAGCGGCGAGGGAAGAAGTGACCATGGACCCGGCGTTGTACGACGCGATCCACCGGGATTACGACGAGGACCTGCCTTTTTGGCGTCGCCTGGCTTATGAGGCAAAGGGGCCTGTCCTGGAGATGGGATGCGGTACGGGGCGTGTGTTGTTGCCCTTGCTCCAGGAAGGCCTGGACATCTGGGGTGTGGACTACGATGTCCGGATGCTGGGCTATTTGCGCCGCAAAGCCTTGCCGGACCAGCGCCCTCGTCTGCGTCTGATTTGCGCCGACCTGCGAGAGATGCCGTTGGCGCCATCCTTTGCGTTGATGATCGCGCCGTGCAACACCCTGGCCACACTGGAACCTGCAGCCCGACGGCAGGTGCTCCGGCAGGCAGCCCGCCTGTTGCGCTCACAGGGTCGGCTGGCTTTCAGCCTGCCCAACCCGCATTGGGTGGCCCGCCTGCCACGAGAAGGTGAAAGCGAACCCGAGGCCCTGCTCGAGCATCCGGAGACGGGGCTCCCCGTACAGGTTTCCAGTGCCTGGCGTCGGGCAGACGATCGCTGGGAGGTGCTTTGGCATTTCGATCACCTTTGGCCGGATGGGATGGTCGAGCGCCGCACGGTACGGTTGCCCCATTATCTGGTGCCCCTGTCGCAACAGCAGGCCGAGTTTGCCGCGGCGGATCTGGAAGTGGAGGCCTGTTACGGCTCGTTTGAGGCGCAGCCCTGGGATGAAGACTCCCTGTATGTGATTTGGGTGTTGCGCCTGGCCGCATAAGGCGCGGTACAATTGAGAGCGAGCCGGGAAGGCGCGAGGTTCTGCCCGTCTGAGAAGCACAACGAGGATCCAGAATGAGTTTCACCAACGATTGGTACACCATGGCCCTTTGGGTAGGTGGCGGTTTGCTGCTCTTTTTGCTGGGCCTGTTTGTGGGCTTGGCGATTAGACGGTGCCGTGGGTGGCAGCGTCGGGCCCCGAAGACCATCTCGGCCGCCCGCTCGCGTTCCCGTTCGGAAATGGGGCGCTTGAAGGCGCTTTACGAATTGTTGAATCTCATGATGTCCACCCTCAATTATCAGCGGGTGTTGGACCTGAGCCAGGACATCGCCCTGAAGGCGGTGTCGGCATCCGAACGCAAGTTGGAACCGTTGGTCACGGCAGCGTTGCTCTTTGAAGACGACGGGCTGCTGCATGTGCGCTCAGGGCGCCGGTTGCCGCCCCGGGATATGCGGGTGACCTTCCCTGCCCGTGAGGGCGCGCTGGCCCGGGCTGTGGAGCAACGTGCCCCGTTGGAAGGGAAACGTCCTTATCAGGACCCCGAATTGCGCCGAATGGTGGCCCTGCATGCTTGTGAGTCCTTTTTCCTCTATCCCCTGGTTCAGGGGCATGAGGCGTTCGGTTTATTGCTCTACGCCCATCCGAACCCGCAATTCTTCGCTTCCGAGCGCCGCGAAATCCTCTCGCTCATCGGTGGAGAGGTGATGATTGCTCTGGAAAACGCGCGGCTCTATCACGAGTTGGAGCAGGAAAAACAGCGCCTGGCACACATCGAAGAGGACACGCGGAAAAAGTTGGCCCGTGACCTGCATGACGGCCCCACCCAAACGGTGGCGGCGATCGCCATGCGGCTGAACATCGTGCGACGTCTGATGGAGAAGGACCCCCAGGCGGCATTGGAGGAACTGTCCCGTATCGAGGATATGGCCCGGCGCACCAACCAGGAAATCCGCCACATGTTGTTCACCTTGCGCCCATTGGTGCTGGAAACAGAAGGGTTGGAAGCGGCCCTCCAGGCTCTGGCCGATAAGATGCGCGAAACCTACGGCCAGAATGTCATCGTCCAGGTGGCATCGGATGTGGTGTGGGAACTGGATGCCGACGAGCAGATGGTGATTTTCCACATCGCTGAAGAGGCGGTCAACAACGCCCGCAAACACGCCGAAGCCGAGCACATCTGGGTGCGTTTGCGGCGTGTCCAAGACAATTTTGCGCTTTTGGAGGTCATTGACGACGGCAAAGGCTTCAATGTGGAGGAAGTGCTGGGCAATTACGAGACCCGGGGCAGCCTGGGTATGGTGAACATGCAGGAGCGTGCCGAAATGGTGCGCGGGGTGGTGGAACTGGACTCCAAACCGGGCGCGGGAACCCGGGTGCACTTGTGGATCCCGCTGAACGACGAGGCGGCCAACTTGCTGCGTCGGGGCAAGCGCCCGGCCTGAAGCATGCGATGATCCCTGACCGACCCTCGAGCCTCTATCCGGGCCGAACCATCCAACGAAAAGGAGCGAGAGAGAGCGATGCCCCAGATTGCAGGCGTGGCGTTTCATTGCAATGAAGGCGATGCGTCCCATCGCCGTCCCACGGTGGTTTTGGTGCATGGCGCTGGAGGGACGGCCTTGCACTGGCCGCCGCAGGTGCGGCGTTTACTGGGCTATCGGGTGTGTGCTGTGGACCTGCCCGGCCACGGGCGCTCCGAAGGGGTGGGCGAGCAGAGCATCGCCGCTTATGCCCGTCGGCTCATCGCCTGGGCCGATGGCCTTGCCCTGAGCAAGGCGGTCTGGGTGGGGCATTCCATGGGGGGAGCCATTGTGCAACATCTGGCGTTGCATTACCCCGACCGTGTGCTGGCGCTGGGGCTGGTGGGCACAGGCGCCCGGTTGCGGGTCAACCCGCTCATTCTGGAGGGCACGGCACAAGCGGAAGCGTTCCGCACCACCGTGGAGACCATCGTCAAATGGTCCTTTGCCCCTCAGACCGACGCACGGTTGCGCCAGTTGGCCGCCCAGCGGATGGCGGAGACGCGCCCCTCGGTGCTTCACGGGGATTTTCTGGCTTGCGATCGGTTCGATGTGCGGGAGCAGGTCAGCGCCATTGCATGTCCCACCCTGGTGCTCTGTGGCGCAGAAGACAAGATGACCCCGCCGCGCTATGCGGAGTATCTGGCGCAGCAGATCCCCCAGTCGCGCCTGGTGGTGATCCCCGAGGCTGGACACATGGTGATGTTGGAGCAGCCCGAGGCGGTCGCCCAGGCCCTGCGGGGGTTCTTGGACGATCTCCCCGATGTGGCGTGAACCCGATCAGGTGCCCTGCCTGGGGGCCAGCAAGGCCATGAGCAGCGGCCATGCCGCCTGAACCGCCCGCCCGCGATGGCTGAGGCGGTTTTTTTCTGCCGGGGTCAATTCGGCCATGGTCTTGCCTTGTTCGGGCAGCAGAAAAATGGGGTCATAGCCGAAGCCGTGCTCTCCCCGTTCTTCGGGGATGATCTCGCCTGGGCAGACGCCTTCGGCAAAATGGACGGGGCCTTGGGGCTCCGCAATGGCGAGCACACAGCGAAACCGTGCCTTCCAGGGGCGGGGATGCCTGGCCAGGTTACGCAGCAGGTGGCGTCGGCGGTCGGCGTCGGTGGCCTGGGGTTGGGGCGCATACCGGGCTGAGTAGATGCCCGGAGCGCCATCCAGGGCCTCCACTTCCAGGCCCGAGTCGTCGGCCAGGGTGAGCAGCCCACTGGCCTGGGCCCAGGCCCGGGCTTTGAGGGCAGCGTTTTCGGCGTAGGTCTGCCCGCTTTCCTCCACTTGCAAGGAGAGCCCCAGGTCTTGTGGAAACAACAGGCGGACATGCAATCCACGCAAAAGTTGGCGGAACTCGGCTTGCTTGCCGCGGTTGGTCGTGGCGATGAGCAGGGAGAGGGGCATTGAAAACTCCTTTTAGATTATGTCAAAGATTTGTTGACATGGCCCTCGGCGGTGTGTTATAATTTATTTGCTTTAAGCAGGTCATC
>DUEP01000004.1 GCA_011176535.1 Anaerolineae bacterium
CTTGAAGCTGCTGGGCTTTCCGCCGACTATCTATACAACCCTCTGTGTCGATTCTTCGAAACCGCCTTGAAAATGAGCGAACCATGAGTAATTAGTTTGTACCGAACTTCACTTTCCAAGGGAGGCTCCCCGATGACCGCCTTCGATGCCGAGCAGGTCAAGCAGGCCGTGCTTGACGAATCCGTTTTGGTGGACCGACAAGGCATCGTCACCCTCTACGAAGCCGTGCACAAGATGATGGGCATCGGTTTGGGAGGGTTGCTTTACCGCGCCGGGAAAATTGCCGGACGCCAAAGCGCCGCGCTGCTCCAGGAGCGCCTTCAGTTGGCCCACGAAGACCTCATTGAAGGGCTGGTGGTGGCCTTCAACACCGCCCGCTGGGGGCATGCCCAACTGGAACGCACCGAACCCACCTGGCGCCTGACGGTGCAGGGCTCGGTGCTGGCAAGCCAGATGCGCAGCAAGAAGCCCGTGTGTCATCCCATCGCCGGATACTGGGCCGGGTTCCTGGAATTCGCCACCCAGCGGGCCGTTGATGTCCAGGAGGTTCAGTGTGCGGCCACGGGCGCGCCGGCCTGCGTCTTTGAGGTGCGGTTCAAGTAACCTTTTCATCCAACGCCGCCCTCGCCCTGACCCATCCCAAATACCTACCCTCGCTTTGGAGGCCCCATGGCGACCGTTTTTGCAACCCTGGTGGCCGTTATTCTCAGTTTCGCCACCGCCTGGGCGTATGCCCTGGTGCTCTACTGGGCCGACCGCCACGAAAAGGAGCCCAAACGCCTGCTTTTGGGCTTGTTCCTCTGGGGCAGCACCTTTGCCATCGTGGGCGCCATCTTTTTCAGCCACACCCTGGACGCCGGCATCGGCCATTTCATCGCTTCCGTACCGGCGCGTCGCTGGCTGCGCCTCACCTTCACCGCGCCCGTGGTGGAAGAAAGCATGAAGGGGCTGGCGCTATTGCTGCTCTTCCTCTTCCAACGCGAGGAGGTGGACAGCCTGTTCGACGGTCTGATTTATGGCGCCTTGGTCGGTTTAGGGTTCGAGGCGGTGGAAAACGCCCTCTACATCCACCGCGCCTTCACCCAGGGCGGATGGGCCGACTTCTCGGCGGTGCTGGTGCTCCGCCTGGGGTTCTTCGGTTTCACCCACGCCTTCTACACCGCCCTGACCGGTCTGGGAATGGCCTTCGCCTGGCTCAACGCGCGGCAGGTCTGGGCCTGGGTGGCCGTGCCCATCGGCTGGCTGCTGGCCGTGACCGCCCACAGCCTGCACAACGCGGCCATGAGTTCTTCTTCTGTCGGATGCCTGTTTGGCGCCCTGGTCGACTGGGCCGGGTTTTGGGCTCTGGCCGCCATTGCCCTGTATGCCCTGCGGCGCGAGCAACGCTGGCTGCGCGAATACCTGCGCGAAGAAGTTGTGCGCGGCGTGATCACCGAGGCCCACTACGCCACGGCCTGTTCGTTGCAGCGCCGGGCGCAGGCCATCCGCCAGGCCCGCCGGCGGGGCGAAGTGGAGCCGACCGCCCGTTTCTACGCCCTGTTGACCAAACTGGCCTTTCTCAAAGCCCGCACCCAGCACAACAGCCTCGCGGCCCAACGCCATGCCCTCATGGAGCGCCTGCGCCAGGAACTGGCCCAACTGGCACCACAAGCCGAAACGGCCTGAGGGTCCCACCACTCCATCGGCAGGGCGCACCTCCGCCGAGACTTTTGGACCGGGAGTTGGAACACCTTGCACTTTCTGCCCTCCACCGCCGAAGCGCGGGCAGCCTTCCTTGCACAACACCCATACTTTCGCAATGTGGAACCCGAACTGTTGCCGCCTCTGGTCGAGGCCCTCACCCTGCGTCGCTACGAGCCGGGCGAAGTGCTGTTTTGAGAGGACGAACCCAACGCCGGGCTGTTCATCCTCATCCGCGGGTAAGTCAAACTCTATCGCCTCTCACCCCAGGGCCGCCAGGTGGTCATCCAGCTCGTGAACCCCGTGGATTTTTTCTAATGAGGTCAGCGTGTTCGATCAGGGGCCCAACCCGGTCAATGTAATGACCATCATGGAAAGCGATGTCTGGCACCTGCCCACGGAGACTTTTCAAACCGCGTTGAGCCGCTCGCCCCGGCTGATGCAGGCTGTCATCCACACACTGTGTCGGCGCACACGCCACCTGTACAAATGGTGGAAGAACCCTCCCTCTACCGGGTCACCTGTTGCCTGGCCCGGCTGATCGCCCGCCTTTCGCCCGAAGAACTGCACGGTGCCCAACGGCTTACTCAGGACGAACTGGCCGCCCAGCTGGGCACCGTGCGCGAGGTCATCGCCCGGGCTTTACAGGAACTGCAACGGACCGGCGCGGTGCGCGTGCAAAGGGGGCGCATTTTCGTCACAGACCTGCACCTGCTGCGAGAAATGGCCATGGTCGAGGACGCCAAACGGGGGTCTGCTGCCTGAGCGCGGGCATTCAGGGGGCGCGCCGTCAAAACCCAGGAACTAATCCCAGAACTACTTCTTTTTGTTGCACTTTTTGACGCATTTTTCACCCTAAAGTGTGAGCACAAGATGAGAAACGGGTGGATGTGGGCGTTCAGTGTCTGTACTGCCACTCGAACGCCCTGCGTGGGCAAAGCGCGGGGCTGCCCACCATCTTCAAATGCATGGACTGCCACCAGCAAATGGAGCCCAAGACCGACGGGGAGAAGCAACTGCAACTGGCCGAATACGCCGTCAGCGGCCAGCCGGTGAAGTGGGTTCCGGTGGCCATCCAGCCAAATTTCGTGTACTTCAGCCATCGGGTGCACCTGGCCGGAGGGGTGAACTGTGAGACCTGCCACGGCGAAGTGGGCAAGATGACCGTGGCCCGACCGGTGGTCACCCAGAACATGGGCTGGTGCCTGTCCTGCCACAAGAACCTGGACTCCGAGCACTTCGTCAAATTATTCAACTGTGCCACCTGCCACAAATAACGGCAAGGAGTTAGGCTGATGAGCGAAAAAATCACCCGTCGTGATTTTCTCAAAATGGCCGGGGGCAGCGCCGCGGCCGCTGCGGTGCTGTCCGGTTGTGGCCCCATCGCCCGGTATGTCCGCCGGCAGCCTTACACCGACATGCCCAAATATGTGCTTCCTGGGACCAGCGTGTACTTCGCCACGGCGTGTCGGGAATGCCCAGCGGGATGCGGCCTGGTGGTGCGCACGGTGGAAGGCCGCGCCATCAAGGTGGAAGGCTACCCCTACCATCAGTCAACGGCGGTCGCACCTGCGCCCGCGGCAGGCCACTGTGTAGGGGGTGTACGACCCGGACCGCTTCAAGAGGCCCGTGCAACAATCCAAGCGGAGCAGCGGTGACTTCCAGACCGTGGACTGGGACACCGCCGTGAAGGTGGTCGCCAAGGCGCTGCAAGAGGACCCGCAAAGCGTGGCCTTCTACCTGGGGCTGGCGCCGGACCACCTTTACGACCTGGTGAGTGAAATCACCTCGGCGTTGGGCACGCCTGCGCCGGTGTGCTTTAGCGGCCTGGCCATGGTCGAAGCCCGCCGCACCCTGGAACAGGCCGCCGCGCAGGTGCTTGGCACGCCGACCCTGCCCACTTCTGGCATCGCCAACGCCGATGTGGTGCTCTCCTTCGGCGCGAAGTTCATAGAAACCTGGCTTTCGCCTATAGCCTATAGCCAGGCCTACGAGCACTTCCGCCGGGGGCGGAAGGCAGTGCGGGGCGATCTGATGCAAGTCGAGCCGCGCATGTCCATGACCGCCTCCAACGCGGACCGCTGGTTCCCGGCCAAACCGGGCACCGAAGGGCTAGTGGCGCTGGCCGTGGGTCGTCTAGTGGCCGAGAAGCGCGGCCAAAAGCCGCCGAAAGCCTTTGCGCAGGTGAACCCGGCCCGGGTGGCCGAGCAGGCTGGCCTGCAGCAGGAGGACCTCGACCTGATGGCCGAGAGCCTCGTGCGGGCCCGCACGCCCCTGGTCATCCTGGGCAGCGGTGTGGCCGGCAACCTCAACGGGCTGGAAGCGGCCCAGGCCATGCTGGCGCTCAACGCCTACCTGGGCAACATCGGGAAGGCGGGCGGCGTCTTTCTCACCCCCGCCCCGCCCCTGGAGGAAGTTGCCGAAAACCGCGCCAGCACCTTCAACGAGATGGCCAGCCTGGTGCGCCCAATGCCGCGGCTCAGCCCTACACGCCCATCCCTCCCCTGCCGCCCGCCGCCCCGCAATAGCCCAGGGCAGCGAGGCAGCCGGGCCGCCCCCCTGCCGCACCACCCCAGTAGACCTGATCGGCGCCTGGGTGAAGGCCGGGACCCCGGAAAACGCCCCCTTCCCCTTCACCGACCTGGACGGCAACGCCTGCAAAGCCGCCTTCGCCGACGATGTGCAACCCCTGTTCACCCAGCCCGGGGTGTGGTTCGACAGTTCGCCGCCCTGCACCACCTGCCACGGCCCCAACCTGGCCGCCGCCCAAAAGGGCCTCAACCTGGCGACTTACGATGACATTCTGGCCGGCGCCGGACGACAGGCAGGCCAGGCCAAAGGCGAGGACATCCTCAGCGGCGGAAACTGGGAACAATCCATCCTCTACCAGCAGTTAATCACCCGCAAGATGCCTCCGGGCCGCCCTCCCGACTCCCCCGCAAAAGGCCCGGAGATTTATGCCGGGCATTAGGCGGAAAAAGGCCAACCCTAACCTCCTTACCTTCCATCCTTCCACCCCCTCAGAGGCGGGGATGCGCGAGACGGCGCATCCCCGCTTTTGTTGTCGGTGCCCCAAAGGGTTACCCTCCTTTCCTTTGGAGATCAAAATAGCCGTTTGGCAATGATTTGGCAACGATGGTGATGTATCCTATGGACAACCAGGGGGGTGGAGACATGCAGGGAGCAGGGACCTGCAAGAAACCTTCAGGGGCTAAGGCAGCCAAGCGCAAGGGGGGAGGCGCACAGGGGGACTGGCTGCCGAAATTTTTTAACCGGCCCCAATCGGGCAATGCCGGCTGGGGGCTCTCCTGACCAGGAGGCCCATCAACCGGCGCAGCAACTGAGCATCGCCACATCCTTATCAAAGGCTAACACAGCCAATTTGATCCCCTCGCCGTAGGTCAGGTAAAGGAAAATCGTCTCCCGCAAGTCGGACACCGTGATCCCCCATTTGAGGGCCAGGGCCGCGATTTGGATCATCTCTCCAGCCTCGGAGGCCAGAATGTGGGCACCCAACAGACGATCCGTGGTGGCGTCGGCCACCAACTTGATCAGTCCACGGGTATCCCGTGCGGCCAACGCCCGCGGCACGTGCTCCATGGGCAACAGGCTTACCTTGACGGCAAGCCCCTGTTCGCGCGCCTGCTCTTCGGTCAACCCGGCCGAGGCCACCTGGGGGTCGGTAAAAGTCACCCGTGGGATATAGCCCACATCGTAACGCCGTCCGGAGCCGGTTAGCGCGTTCTCGGCGCCCCCCCGGCGTAAGCGGCCACATAAACAAACATCTCGCGCCCAAGCACATCGCCGGCCGCATAGATGGTCGGGTTGGTGGCGCGTAAAGTTTCGTCCACCACCACCTCGCCACACTCACCGAGGGGCACGCCCGCCACATCCAAACCCAGGCCCTGCGTGTTGGGGCGGCGTCCTGTGGCGACCAGCAAACGCTCGCCCTCCACCGTGCGCCCGTCTTCGCCGTACAGGACCACGCGATGGCCCTGCGGTTCCACGCGTTGGGTACGGAAACCGGTCAGCACACGGATTCCTTCGTCTTCCAACAACGGCTACAAGGCGGCGCTGATGGTTTCATCCTCGAAGGGAGCAATGCGAGGCAGCAACTCCACCACCGTCACCACCACCCCGGCGCGGGCAAAGATCTGGGCCTGCTCCAACCCCACGGCGTTGGCCCCCAAAACGATCAGCGAACGCGGCCGTTCGCGCGCCTCCATCGCCGTGGTACTGGTCCAGTACGGCACATCTTCCAACCCCGGAATGGGCGGCACCCAGGGCGAGGCGCCGGTGGCCACAACCACCCATTCCGGCGTGAACACCTGCCCGTCCACGGCCACACGGCTCTCGTCCAGAAAACGGGCCCGCCCTTCAAGGTAGGTAATGCCCGGATAGTGCGCCAGGACATCCCGGTATTTGGCCTGACGCAACCGGGCTACCAGAGCCTCCTTGTGAGCCACCACCTGGGGCCAATCCAAAGCCCCCTTCATGGTCTGCACGCCGCGGAAAGGATGCTCCCCGGCCCGATGGTAATGCGCCAGGGCGTGGAGCAGGGCCTTGCCGGGCACACAGCCCACATTGACAAAGGTGCCGCCGATTTCGCCCGCGTTGACCAGGAGTACCCGGGCGCCCAGTTCCGCGCCTCGGATGGCCGCCGCAAAGCCGGCCGCGCCGCCACCGATGACCATCAATGATGGACGCTTCTCCGTGGCCACCGTGAACGACGGGGAAGCCGCCTGCCTCGTGGGTTCCAGCGTACCTTCCCGGGAAACAGCCTCCGCCACCTGCGCCCGATAACCATCCTCCGCCACGGCCTCCTCCAGGGCGCGAGGCTCCACTTCGGGACGGACGACCACAAAGGCCACCCCCGCCTGCCACCCCGGCACCTCCACCTGGACCACGCCAGGCACGCCCTGCAACGTCCGCGTGACATGCCGGACGCAGGTATCACAGGTCATGCCCTGGATCTTCAACTTCAACTTGCTCTGGCGCGTCATCAGCGCCCTCCTTTCTTCCAACGATGGCCTGTCCTCAACCCTCAGGCCGGCCACCCAAACGGCTACACGAAAAACCCGCGCCCCTCTCTGCCCCGGGGACGCGGGCTCCCATGGTCCGGACAAACCACTACGAAACCCAGGCCTATGAGGCCACCACGCGGTAGTTACGCATCATGCCCATGTCTTCGTGTTCCAGAATGTGGCAGTGATAGAGGTACCATCCCTCGAAGTCGGTGAAACGCAGCAGGATATCCACCCGCTCGCCGGGCATGACGAGCACCGTGTCGTGCCAGCCTTCATCGACAAAGCCCGGGCCCAACGTGTCCCAGAGGCTCTGCCAGGCCGGCTCCACCTGGCGACGCAGAACCTGAAACTGCAAGCCGTGGACGTGCATGGGATGTGGCTGGCTCATGCCACCCATCCCCATCCCCATACCCATACCACCCCTACCGCCCTGGTTGATGAAGGACCACACTTCTAGGTCACCCAGGCGCACTTTCTCATCGTCTGCCACAGCGGTCATCTCAAAAGTGCGACCGTTGATGGTCCAGCCGCGCCTCATGGTCATGTCCAGGGTAAAGGTGCGCGGGGAAGGGGCGTTGACCGCATCGGTCTCACGGTAGCGCGGGATGGTGGTCAAGCGCTGCGGCAGGGTCATCTTCACCCGCTCTTCACGGTCCACCGACACGGTGAACACCGGGAAACTGACCTCATCCCCCCTGGCGCGCCATGGGGTTGGCTGAGCAAACGCAACTTCGTGCCCACGGGGTACCTGGAAAAGTCCACCCACAACTCCACCCGCTGCGCCGAAGCCAGCGTGACGAAGGCCTTTTCCACCGGTTGCTCCAGAAGACCGCCATCGGTGCCAATGACCGTCAAAGGCGTACCATCCTCCCAGGCCAGTTTGTAAATCCGCGCGTTGGAGCCGTTGAGCAGACGCAGGCGATAGGGTCGCGTGGCCACCGAGAGAGTAAAGTCCGGCTGCCCGTTGACCAGAATGCGATCGCCCAGGAAGCCCACCATTTGATCCATCATGCCGTTAGTCAGGTACACCAACTGGTTTTGCGCATCAAAGCGTCGATCCTGAATGACCAGCGGCACATCATACGCTCCGGAAGGCAGGCCCAAGGTTTCTTCTTCATCGTCGCTCACCAGGAACAACCCGGCCATGCCGTGGTACACCTGGGGGCCAGTGCGGCCATGCGGATGCGGGTGGAACCAATAGGTGGCCGCCCGGTCCAGCACCACAAAGTCATAGGTGTAGGTCTCCCCCTTGCCAATGGCATACCGCGGGTGACCGTCGTTGACCTCGGCCACATGCAGACCGTGCCAGTGGACGATGGACACCTCGGAAAGTTCATGGCTGAAGTGTACGCGCACCCGCTGGCCCTTGCGCAAGCGAAAGACAGGCCCCAAGTAGGTGTCGGGCAGGGTCTGCAGCGCCTCGGCCGGGCCGTTGAGAACCTCTCCCTGGAACCGCCAGACCTTCGTCGGCTTACCCGACAAAATCGGGACTTCGTCCACCACGGCCCTCAGGGCAATTTCCACATCCGGATTCCCCGGGGGAAGTGTAGGCTCCTTGGGGGCGGTCCCACCCTGGCATCCCCCCCGGAGGCTGTCGTGGGCACCTCCGCCCCATTCTGATTGGCCAACCAACGCCACAACAGGCCCCCACCAGCCGCCGCAGCAGCCCCGGCAGAAGCCAATTTCAAAAAATCACAACGAGTGAACCGAGACATTGCTTTTCCTCCTTGCCAAAATAAAAAACTTGTTGTCCCCCCCTTTGCTCCTCTGCCATTAGGCCACGAGGGGCAAAGGAGGGTAGCACGCTAGAGAGTGGCCCGGCGCAAGAGTTGTGCGTTGATGGCCACGACTACGGTGCTCATGGACATGAGTAACGCGCCCACCGCCGGGGAAAGGTCAATACCCACGGGGGCCAGCACGCCCGCGGCCAGGGGCAACGCCACGATGTTGTAACCCGCCGCCCACCAAAGGTTCTGAACCATCTTGCGATAACTGGCGCGACTAAGCGCGATGATCTTCACCACATCCAGGGGGTTACTGCGCACCAGGATGATGCCCGCCGACTCGATGGCCACATCAGTGCCGCCACCAATGGCGATGCCCACATCGGCGCGGGTCAAAGCCGGGGCGTCGTTCACGCCGTCGCCCACCATGGCCACCCGTTTGCCCTGGGCCTGGAGTTCGGCCACTTTCTTGTCTTTATCCTCGGGCAGCACCTCGGCGAACACCATGTTGATACCCAGCTCCTTGGCCACAGCCTCGGCCACGGCACGGCTATCGCCAGTGAGCATGGCCACCTCGACCCCCATCTCGTGCAACTTGCGCACGGCCTCGTGGCTTTCAGGACGGATCACATCCGCCACGGCAAAAGCCGCTCGCAGTCGCCCATCGTCCACCAGGTAAATGACCGACTGACCTTTCTCGCCTGCCTGGCGGGTGAACTCGGCGATAGGGCCGCTCAGGGTGATGCCCAGCATCTCCAACAGGCGCGGGCCGCCTACATGCACCGTGCGCCCGTCCACCGTGGCGCGTACCCCGCGTCCCTTGATGGCCTCGAAATCCTTCACCTCGGTCAAAACCAACTGGCGCTCCTCTGCCGCCCGGCGCACCGCCTGAGCGATAAGGTGCTCAGAGTCGCCTTCCACCGCCGCGGCCAGGGCCAGCGCCTCGTTTTCGTCGTCGTTGGCATCGGCCAAAGCGATGCCGACCACGCCAAACTTTCCTTCGGTCAGCGTGCCGGTCTTATCGAAGACCACCACATCGATCTCGCGCGAGGCCTCCAGAGCCAGACGGTCACGGATAAGGATGCCGTTGCGGGCGCCCATGGCCGTGGTGATGGCTACTACCAGCGGCACAGCCAACCCCAACGCATGGGGGCAGGCGATGACCAACACGGTGACCACCCGCTTGAGCACATCCACATCAAAGCCCACGGCCAGCGTCCACACCACCGCGGTGATGATGGCTGTCCCCAAGGCGATGTAGAAAAGCCAACCCGCCGCCCGATCGGCCAGAACCTGAGTGCGCGATTTGGATTGCTGGGCCTGCTCAACCAGGCGCATGATGCCTGCCAGAGCGGTTTGCTCACCCACAGCGCTCACGCGCACCCGCAGGCTCCCCTCACCGTTGATGGTCCCGGCAATGACCTTGCTGCCGGGCTCCTTCCGCACCGGGCGCGACTCGCCGGTCAACATCGATTCATTGACACTGGACCGCCCCTCGACGACCTCACCGTCGGCCGGGATGCTGGCGCCCGGCCGCACGAGCACAATATCCCCCACCCGCAGGGCGGTCACCGGCACCGTCTCCGTGCTGCCATCGGGCAACAGCCGCTCGGCCGTGTCGGGCATCAGTTTGGCCAACTCGTCTAACGCGCCCGAGGCCTGGCGGATGCTGCGCATTTCCATCCAATGGCCCAGCAGCATCACATCGATCAGCGTGACCAGTTCCCAGAAGAACCCTTCGCCGAACCCCGTGACCTGGGCAATCAGGCTGTACACCAGGGCCACCGAGATGGCCAGGGAAATCAGGCTCATCATCCCCGGGCGGCGGGACTTGAACTCCGGCACCGCCATTTGCAGGAAGGGGATCCCACCGTAGGCAAAAACGATCAGCGAGAACGCGAAGGAAATCCATTGACTACCCGGAAATGGCGGAGCGGTGAAACCAAAGACGCGCTGCACCAGCGGGCTGTAGACCAAAACCGGAATGCTGAGCAGCAAACTGCCCCAAAACCGGGTGCGGAACATGGCTTCGTGGCCGCTGTGATCCACTCCATGTCCTTCGTGACCGCCATGCCCTCCGGCATGGCCAGCCGCCTCATGGCCGCCGTGACCTCCGCTCTGACCATGCTTCCCACCCATGTCGTGAGGCATGGTCGCAGCAGCGTGGGACGCATGCTGCCCGTGGGCTTCTCCCATGTCCATGTCCTCATGGGACTCAGGTGGATGCTGATGGTGCTGGTGTTTCTTCTCATTCATTGCTTGACCTCTCGTCAACGCCGTTTTTCAACGGTCAAAAGAACTTGAGAACTTGGCTACTTCCATTGTAGCCCCCTTCTGGAAAAAGGATAGCGCTATCTACCTCGTTACTTATAGGCAAAATAGCCTATAAAAAACTACCGAGAGGGCATAGCCCTCCCGGTGGTACGAGGAGGAGAAGCCCAAGCGCCCTCAGGGCGTGGCCTCCAGGGGGAGCCCCGCCTGGCGCCAGGCATTCATCCCACCATCAAGGTTCCACACATTGGTGTACCCCATCTGAACCAGCGTACGGGCGCAATGGCGCTCATGGCGCCGCTCCGGCAATAAACCACAATTTTGGCGTCCTTATCCTGCGGCAGTTGATCGGCCTGCTGAGCAATTTGGTTGAAGGGGATCGACAAATCGGTGCCCGGGATGTTGCCCTCAAAAGGCTCATGGACGTTGACCAGAACGAAATCTTTCTCCTGCAACATGGCTTGCAGGTCAGCCACAGAGATGTCACGGTACATGCCCCCCTCCACAGTCACCGGACGTCCCTCCCCTTTGGTGACCGAGGTCGGTGTACTATTTGAAGCGCAGGCAGCCAAAACCAAGACCGCCACCATACCTACCAACAAAAGCCAGCCTGTTCGTCGTTTACCCACCATGCTCATGCCCCTTGCTCGGCCAAAGCCCGGGCCGCCCGTTCCATGCGCTGGCGAGCCTCAGCCGCGATGGCGTGCACCTCGGCGTTCTCGGCCAGATCGCCCACGGTAAGGGCCACCTCTGGGTTCAGGAAGGACACCCGCACCGTCCCATCTCCCATCCCTTCAAGGGTCACATTGCAGGGCAACAACAGCCCTACCCGCGCGTCGGCTTCCAACGCCCGGTGCGCCAGCGATGGATTGCACGCGCCAAGGATGTGGTAAGGACGCACATCCACATCCAGTTTCTTCTTGAGCGTCTCCTGGATATCCACGCTGGCCAGAACGCCAAAGCCCTCACCTTTGAGCGCCGTGGTGACTCGTTCAAGGGCTTCGTCGAACGAAGTCGAAAGGATGACTGTAAAAGCCATGGGATTCATCAAAAACCCCTGGGGAAAACTTATGTTTGTTCTGCGCCTTTCAGGATACCTTAGACCACCTCCCCCCACAAGGGCCAAATGGCCCATGAGCACATAGGTATTTCTCTCAGGAAGAATCCGTACCCTGGAGCGGCAACACCAGCCGCACCACCGTACCCTGCCCCGGGCTGGCGTGCAGGGTCAGCGTGGCACCCATGAGTTCGGCCCGCTCATGCATTCCCAGGAGGCCATAATGCCCTTGATGGGCAAACTCGGCCGGGCTCTCAGGCACCCGGAAGCCCTGGCCGTTGTCGCGCACCTCTAAATAAACCTTATCATCCTCAAACCGCAACACCACCTGCGCCCAGGCCGCACGGGCATGACGCACCATATTGCTTAGCGCCTCTTGCACAATGCGGTAAAGCGCCAGTTCCTGCATCGGGTCTAACCGCCGCACCGGCCCTTGCTGCACCACCTCCACCTGCAAACCGGGCCGCTGCTCCTGAATTTCCTGGGCAAGCATCTCCAAAGCCGGCACCAGCCCCAAATCCTCCAGGTACAACGGTCGCAGGTCATGGATCACGCGGCGCAAATCACGGATGGTCTGTTCCACCAGCCTTTGCAACTCACCCAACGCCTGTTGCGCTTCAGGTTGCTCCAAACGCAATTGCGCCAACTGGATACGTTGCTGCAACGCAATAAGGGATTGCAAGGTGTCATCGTGCAATTCGCGCGCCAGACGGCGGCGTTCTTCTTCCTGGCCCGCGGTGATCGCGCCGATGTAGCCCCTCAAGCTCTCGTGGGCGCGCTGCACCTTGCGGGCCATGTGATGCAACGCCCGCTGCAGACGCTGAATCTCCTCAATGCCCCCCACCGGCTCTGCCAGGACATCGTAATCCCCCCAGGCCATGGCCGCCGCCCGGGCTTCCAGTTGCTGCAACGGCTCCACCACCTTACGAGCGCCAAACCAAAGGCCCACCAGCGCCAGCAAGAGCAAAGGGGCCAGCAACAACGGCGCCAGTTGCGTGGTGTGCAGCCAGGGGCTGGCCACCGCCTCCCACGACTCCTCCACCACCAGAGCCCAGCCCACCGGATGAACAGGGCTAAAGGCCACCACATGCTCCCCATCGGCCCCTTTGATATAGGTCACCCCGCGCTCGCCGCGCAGGGCTTCCGCGACCTCTGGATGTTGTGCCACGTGGTTGTTGTCTCCGGGGATGGTAAACAGGGGCCGACCAAGGCGGTCCAGCAACCGCACCCGCAGTGTATCGCCCACGGGGAGCGCCGCGCTCAGGGTTTGCTGCGCCAGGGTGGCCGGACGAAAGGCGCCCACTGCCCACTTTTGGTCGTCGGCGGTGGCCGCGACCAGCATGACCCAGGTTCCATCAGGTGCCTGGTAAACATCCGAAAAAGCCTCACGCCACCAGGAACTTCCTGCCTCTCTCAGAAGCGTCTGCCACCAATCGATGTCGGGCAGCCCGCCCAGCAAGGCACCTTCGGCGCTCACCACGGCCAACCCGGCGTCGAAATCTCGCTCCAGATACGAGGAACTCGCCAGGGCGCGCTCTGGTGCCACCCCATCCGCCAACCGCAGGGCCAGCCCCTGCAAAACCGAGGCGCGGTGGGCCAGTTGCTCCTCCAGCGCCCGGGCCAGCGAGGCGGTGGCCCGTTGATCCCGCTCACCGACCA
Source organism: Anaerolineae bacterium (assembly GCA_011176535.1). Taxonomy (NCBI): domain Bacteria; kingdom Bacillati; phylum Chloroflexota; class Anaerolineae; species Anaerolineae bacterium. Next base: position 13,419 of record DUEP01000004.1, read on the forward strand.
GGCTGCGCATGGCCTGCTGATGCCAGTAGGCCGCTCCCACGGCCACCAGCAATCCGGTCACCGGTAAAATCAGCGTAGCGAAGAGTTGAATGGTCAACCCTCGCCACCGCACTCCAGGCAAGGGCAAGGTCCCCCGACGAACAGGGCTCATGCTTCGATCTCCAGCCACCCCAACGAGACGGCCCGCATCACCGCCTCGGTGCGACTGCGCGACTGAAGTTTGTCGAAAATGTGCGCCAGGTGCCTCTGCACCGTACGATCGCTGATGTGCAACTGGGCGGCGATGGCCTTGTTGGTGTAGCCTTTCGCTACCAGCGCCAACACCTCCAGTTCGCGTTTGGTGAGCGGCTGCACCTCAGGATGCCGGGCCTCAGCGGTAATCCGCCGTAAAAGTTTGTGAGCGATGGCCGGCTCCAAAGCAGAGCGGCCTTCGTACACCTCATGCACGGCCTGGATGATCTCCCGCGGGCTGGCTGTCTTGAGGACATACCCGTTGGCGCCGGCCTGCAGCACCGCAATCACATAGGGATCATCGTCATAGGCGGTCAGGATAAGCACCCCCATCCCCTGGTAACGCTGCCGAATGCGCCGGGTCACTTCAATCCCACTAGCGCCGGGCATCTGGATGTCGAGCACCACCACATCGGGCTGGGTTTCAGCGATTTTGGCCCAGGCTTCCAGCCCATCGTCGGCCTCGGCCACAATCTCAATGCGCGGGTCCTGTTCCAAAAACTGTCGGATACCCGCACGGACCACAGCATGGTCATCGGCCAAAAGAACACGAATCGGTTTTTCGGTCGCCATGTTCTACATCCTTCGGTCGGCATGGGTTGGAGGGAAAGGCAAAGCCCTCCCTCAAGCCGCGGCGTCGCCGCCTCGGCCGCCCTCAGGCCGCTGGCCCGAGGCCCATTTCCGTTTCCACAACGCTGCATAATCCTGGAAGGCCTCATCCACCAGGGGAAAAGCTCACCCCACAACGCCCAAACCGAACAGCAAGCCGCTGACCAGGCGCATCCAGGAGTTAAAGGACCCCAGCGCATCACCTGTATAAAAGGTAGCAGGAAAGGCCCCATTCGTCAACTTCACCAGCCAGGCGTTAGTGTAACGAAACTCCAGGCCCACCCCCAAGATCAGATCGCTCAGCAGATGCGTTGTGCCGTCCAGAGCCAATGGTGCCAGGAAAACCACAAAAACCCAACCCAATAGAGGGCGCCACTTGCGCCGCAAAGGCCACCAAAGCCAGGCAAAAAGAAAGTCAGAGGCTGGTGTACATAAAACCATCCGATCCGACCAGGCCACCTGGATTTCCGGCAAGGAGTACATCAGTTTGAGCCCGAATAAAAAGAAGGAGCGCTGGGACAATTGATGACACACCAGGGCGTAAAACCCATATATCCAGCAGGCAGGCAGCGTCCACCCCCATTTCATGAACCCCGGTGCCAGCCAGGGAAGAAACACAAAAAAAGGCCGTATCCCAAGCCGAAGAAAAGCATCCATCGGCGGCTGAACAGATACACCCACCGTTCCACCAAGAGGCGCTTCCCTGGATTAGGAAAGCGAAGCGGTCGCTATCATGACTCTCCTGCGGCAGAAAAGGGGGAACTGCGCACGGCCTCATAAGTGCTTTTCAGGCCCAGCAGCATCATGGCCACCCAAAAGGCCCCGTACAGCACGCGGGCCCAACGAGGCCGTGGAGCATGCCACGCACGGCGATCAGCGAAAAGCACATAGCCCTCCGCTGCCACCTCCCACACCGCCTGGTGGGCCAAAAGCCCCCAGGCCCATCGTCGCATGCGGCCACCGTTTCTCCGGGGACGCAACACCCAGAGAAGCAGCGAATGCGCCACTGGCACGGGAAGGGTCTGCAAATGTCCCAGTTCGTGTTGGGCCGTCAACGCCAATCGGGTCGACCAGGGCAAGCCTGCGCGTACCACGGTGTTCACCACGCCAGGATGGGGCAAGGTTACCCTATCGGCCTGAACCTTGTGCATGTTCGAGGTGGACACCGTGATGGTGGTTGGCAAACCATACCAGGTGCGCGTACGCCAGGTCAGACGCTTGGACAAAACAGACATGACGACCTCCCTGTTCTCCGCCCCCATCGGTTACCCCGGGGAACGCCATCTTCAGACGGCAAAGGGCCGCAGCCCGGCACAAGGAGATATGCCGGGCCAGTGAGCGCATCGCCCACACGGCCTTTCGCTGGGCGCTGCGGCGGGCGGCGCAGCGTCGTCGTCCGCCTCGGGTGACGGTGATCCACAAGGCCAATGTGCTGCGCCATACGGACGGGCTCTTTCGGGAGGCCGTGCTGGATGTGGCGGCGATGTACCCCCAGGTGGCGGTGGAAGAAATGCTGGTGGACGCCGCGGCCTTTCACCTGGTGCGCACGCCGGAGCGGTTCGATGTGCTGGTGACCCCCAACCTGTACGGCGACATTCTCTCGGACCTGGCCGCCGGGTTGACGGGTGGCCTGGGCGTGGCCCCTTCGGCCAACCTGGGAACGGGGACGCCGTTGTTCGAACCGGTGCACGGCGCCGCGCCGGACATCGCCGGGCGAGGCATCGCCAACCCCACCGCGGTGTTGCTCAGCGCGGCGCTGCTGTTGGAGACGCTGGGAGCGGCCAGCGAGGCGGAGCGCCTGCGCCGGGCGGTGGATGCGGTGCTCCAAGACAGGGTGCGCACGCCGGACCTGGGCGGCACGGCCACCACAACGGCAATGCTCCAGGCGGTGCTGGCGCGGTTGGAGCGTGGGGCGCCGACGGCTCAGGCGGCCTCGTCTGCTTCCACCCGGTAGCAAAAGTCGCAAAAGGCGTGCCCTTCCATGGGCGTGTGTTGCCGCTCGAAGCGCAGACAGGGGTTGAAGCCCTCGATGAAGGCCGCGTCGCGCCGGCAGGAGAGCGTGGCGCCCAGATCCGCCCAACCCCAGGCGGCGGCACATCTCCGCGTATTCGCAGCGGGTGACGCGGAAGATAAAGGCCCGCTCGTCCTGGCACTCGATTTGTTGTATCTCCGGCCACGATGCACCCGGCGTCCAGGATGGCCACCCGGTGGCAAAGGCGCTGGGCTTCTTCCATGTAGTGGGTGGTGTAGAGGATGGGGCCGTGCCCTGGGCGGCCAGGGCGTTCACCAGGTCGTAGATGGCGTTGCGGCGTTGGGGGTCCACGCTCACCGTGGGCTCGTCGAGAAAGAACACGCGGGGGCGGTGGAGTAACCCGGCGGCGAAGTTGAGGGAGGCGGCGTTGCATCTCGCCGGAGTAGGTCTGCACCAGACCCTCCGCGTGGGGCGTCAGGCCCACCTGGTCGAGCACTTCGGCGATGCGGGTTTCCAGGGCATGGCCCCGCAGGCCGTAGATGCGGCCAAAAAAGCGCAGGTTTTCGCGGGCGATGAGGTCGGGGTAGAGGGCGATCTCCTGGGGCACCAGGCCCAACCGGGCCTTGAGGCGCCAGGCTAAGGGCGTGAGGGGGTGTCCATCCAGCGTCACCCGGCCACGGTCGGGCGCCAGCAGCCCGCTGAGCATGGCGATGGTGGTGGTCTTGCCCACGCCTTTGGGACCGAGCAGGCCCAGCACCTGACCGGGGATCAGGGAGAGGCTCACGGCGATCACCTCGCCGTAGCGTTTGTGCAGATTTTCGGCGACCAGAAGCGGAGCAGGGGGCATCCAGCACCTCCAGTGGGGGTTGGGCGCGCATCGTCCGGGCTTATTTTCCCCGCCGGCGATCACAAAGGGTAGTGCCTGCGATCATGGAAAGGGTCGCAAAGAAGGCCGGATCTTTGTCGCCCCTTAACCCCATCGGGGGACCATGATAGGGTAAACGTGGAGGTACGACGGATGAACGAGAAACGTTTTCACGGTTCCCCTGAATTTTTGCGCAACCCCCAACGCCTGGCCTTGCTGGAAGTGGACCGTGTGGTGCGCCTCAGCCTGGAAGGGCTTCCCGTCCGCCGCGTGCTGGATGTGGGCACCGGCAGCGGGGTGTTCGTCGAAGCCTTTGCCCGCCAAGGCCTGACTGTGGTCGGCCTCGATGTGGCGGAAGGAATGCTCAAAGCGGCCCGCGCCGGCAAGTGCGCGGCGCGGCTTTCCTGCAGGCGTTGATGGAGGCGTTGCCTTTTTCCGCCGGGGCTTTCGAGCTGGTCTTTTTGGGCCATGCCCTGCACGAGACGGACGACCTGCCCGCTACCCTGGCTGAGTTGGCCCGTTGCGCCCGCTGGCGGGTGGCCGCGCTGGAGTGGCCCTATCGGGAGGAACCCCAGGGCCCGCCCCTGGCGCATCGCCTGCGCCCCGAACAGGTGACCGCGGCGGCCGTGAGCCTGGGTTTCGCCCGCCGCGAGACCCTGCCCCTGGCTCACATGGTGCTGTACCATCTGACCAGGGCGCGCCCGGCGTGATGTCGGCCTGGGCCTTGGAGGCGGCGGTCAAAGGGGGCTCACACTGTGTTTCGTTAATGATAGTTATCAAAAATAACAAGCGAACCAAGCCGCACCGGAGGGCTGCTGGCTTCCCCAGCCGGGCAAAAGCAGCCCTCGTCCTCCATGCCCGCCCGCAAAAAAAAGCGCGTCCACTGCCCGACGGAGGCCCGCAGGCCGGACAGCGGACTGCCCGACGGAGGTCCGCAGGCCGGACAGCGGACTGCCCGACGGAGGTCCGCAGGCCGGACAGCGGACTGCCCCCCGGCCTGTCCACTGCCCCCTCCCCTACCCCACCGGTCGGCCATGTCACAAGTCCACCTCTGCCCTGTGACAGACGGGAGTAAACCTTGAGAGCGTCCGTTCCTTGTGCTCTCTACCCATCGAAGGGAGACCATGTTTCGCAGCATTCGTGTGGCGTTGGGCTTGCTCTTTGGGTCGTTCGTGCTGCTGGTCACTGTCACCGTAGCGGCCACCTTTGCCGTCTTTCTGGACATGCACTCGGCCTTGCTGTGCGACTCCGAGCATTGCGGTCCCACTTGTCACGGCTGCCAGATTCTGGATCCCGGGTTCCGCGTCAGCCATCTGGTGGCGCCGTTGCAGGTGCGCGAGCGGATCATCGGCACCCTGTGTGTGGGTTCCTCGGCGCAGCGGCAGTTCGATGCTGAGGATGTGGACCTGCTCACCCGGTTGGCCAATTCGAAAGCCCATGGGCCACATCCATGGCCACCAGCTTTTCATCGGGCCACCCCTTGATTTTGGTGGGGTTAAAAGCGAACTGGCGTGCCTCCACACAAATGGTGCGGGCGCGCCCATCACCCCCCGAGGCTGGGGAATAGGGATGGGCCAGACCATATCCCGCCTTTTTTGCAAAATTTTTAGGTTTCTCCTGCCGATTTTGCTGTACAATTGGCGGCAACTTCTTACGGCTTTTGTGGAGAACTGAGCAAACCATGTTTTCGTTGATCGCCGTCCTCGCGCTTTTGATTCTGGTCCTTTTGGTGCTTACGCTGGAGGCGTCCGCCGCTGGCGCGAGGGCGGTGTGGGTGTATGAGGTGAGACCTTAACCCCATCCCCGTCCTGAGGCTCAAAGGGCCGCTCTCGTGCGAGAGCGGCCCTTTTGCTTTATCCCATCCCCGAGGAGGCCCTATGCGCTCCGACCGCGTCAAAAAAGGCTTCGACCGCGCACCCCACCGCTCTTTGCTCCGCGCCACCGGCGCCATCCACGACCGGGCTGATTTCGATAAACCCTTCATCGCTGTGGTCAACTCCTATGCTGATATTGTCCCCGGACATGTGCACTTGAACGAGTTTGCCCAACAGGTCAAGCAGGCCATCCGCGAGGCTGGCGGTGTGCCCTTCGAGTTCAATGTCATCGCCGTGGACGACGGCATCGCCATGGGCCACGAAGGCATGAAGTTCAGTCTGCCTTCCCGCGAACTCATCGCCGACAGCGTGGAGACCATGATCCAAGCCCACGCCTTTGACGGCATGGTGCTCATTCCCAATTGCGACAAAATCGTCCCCGGCATGGTCATGGCCGCGCTGCGTCTGGACCTGCCCGCCATTGTGGTCTCCGGCGGCCCCATGCCTGCCGGGCGCACCCCTGAGGGCCAGGTGGTGGATCTCATCTCGGTCTTTGAGGGCGTAGGTGCTTATCAGGCCGGGCGCATCGATGCCGACCAACTGGAGCAGTTGGAAACCTACGCCTGCCCCTCCTGTGGTTCCTGTTCAGGCTTGTTTACGGCCAACTCGATGAACACCCTCCTCGAGGTTCTCGGTCTGGCCCTGCCCTTCAACGGCACCGCATTGGCCTGCACCCCCGAACGCGAAGCCCTGGCCCGGCGGGCCGGTCAGCGCATCCTGGACCTGGTGCGTGAAAACCTGACCCCCCGCCAGATCGTGACCCACGAGGCTATCGACGACGCCTTCGTTTTGGACATGGCGTTAGGAGGCAGCACGAACACCGTGCTCCACACCCTGGCCCTGGCCCACGAGGCCGGCATCGCCTACGACCTGCACCGCATCAACGCCGTGGCCGACCGCGTGCCCCACCTGGTCAAACTGAGCCCATCCGGCCCCTGGCACATGGAGGACCTGCACCGCGCCGGGGGCGTGCCCGCTGTGCTGGCTCAATTGCACGCCGCCGGGCTGCTGCACGCCGACCGCCCCACCGTGGCCGGGGGTACCCTGGCCGAGCAAATCCGGGACGCGGTGGTGCAGGACGACCGGGTCATTCGCCCGTTGGACGACCCCCATGCGCCCACGGGGGGGCTGGCCGTACTGTTCGGCAACCTGGCGCCCAACGGTGCGGTGATCAAGACCGGCGCGGTAGCGCCCCACATCCGCCGTCACACAGGCCCCGCGCGCATCTACGAAAGCCAGGACGACGCCATGCACGGCATCCTGGCCGGTGAGGTGCAGCCCGGCGAGGTGGTGGTCATCCGCTACGAGGGCCCCCGCGGCGGTCCCGGCATGCAGGAGATGCTGGCTCCCACCTCGGCCATCGCCGGGATGGGCCTGGGCGAGCAGGTGGCCCTCATCACCGATGGGCGCTTTTCCGGCGGTACCCGCGGGCTCTCAGTAGGGCACATCAGCCCCGAAGCCGCCGCCCGCGGCCCCATCGCGGCGTTGCAGCCCGGCGACATCATCACCATCGACCTGGACGCGCGCCGCATTGAGGTCCACCTGAGCGACGAAGACATCGCCCGTCGTCTCGCCGCCTTACCCCCCTTCACCCCCCGCACCCGGAGCAAGTGGCTGCGCCGCTACGCCCACTTCGTCACCAGCGCCGACCAGGGCGCTGTGCTCCATGAACCCAACGGTCGTTAGCCCTACCCTTATCCCAGGAGGTGTCTTATGTCCCCCCGTATGACTGGCGCGCAAATGTTGTGGGAAAGCCTGATTCGTGAAGGCGTCGAAGTGGTGTTCGGCTACCCCGGCGGGTCCATCATGCCCGTGTACGACGCCATGTTGGAATATCCCGTGCGCCATGTGCTCACCCGCCACGAGCAGGGCGCGGCCCACGCCGCCGACAGCTACGCCCGCGCGCTGCGCCACCAGCGCAAGGTGGGCGTGGCCATGGCCACCTCGGGCCCCGGCGCCACCAATCTAGTCACCGGCATCGCCACGGCGATGATGGACTCTTCCCCCGTGGTCTTTATCACCGGCCAGGTGGCTTCTTCCTACTTAGGCAGCGATGCTTTCCAGGAGATTGATGTCACCGGCGTGACCCAGCCCATCACCAAGCACAACTTCCTGGTCACTCGGGCGGCCGACATCCCGCGCGTAGTGCGCGAAGCCTTCCACATCGCCCGCACGGGACGGCCGGGGCCGGTGCTCATCGATTTGTGCAAGGACGCGCAGACCGAGGAAGCCGAGTTTGTCTGGCCTGAGACGGTGCAGCTGCCAGGCTATCATCTTCCTGAACAGGCCGACGAAGCCGCGTTGGAGGAGGCTACTCGTCTGCTGAGCCAGGCCCAGCGCCCGGTCATCCTGGCCGGTCAGGGCGTGCTCCTCTCCGGGGCCATGGAGGAACTGCGGGCCCTGGCCGATAGGGCCCAGATCCCGGTGGCGATGACCCTCTTGGGGTTAGGCGCCCTCCCCCTGGAACACCCTCTCTCCCTGGGGATGATGGGCATGCACGGCGAGTACTTCGTCAACATGGCTATCCAAAACGCCGATCTGCTCATCGCCTTAGGGATGCGCTTTGACGACCGGGTGACCGGGAAACTGGAAGCCTACGCCCCTCAGGCCCGCAAGATCCATGTGGAGGTGGACCCTGCCGAGATCAACAAGAATGTTCTGGTCGATGTGGCGCTGCTCGGCGATCTGAAGACCGTATTGACCCAATGGCTGCCCCTCGTGCCCGAAGCCCAGCGGCCAGCGTGGCTGGCGCAAATCGATACTTGGCGTGCCGGCACGCGACAACGTGATGTGGTCCGCCGAACCCAACGCCGTAGCGGCGGGCCGCTGCGCGGCGCCGAGGTCATCCAGCGCCTGTGGGAAGCCACGGTTGATCGGGATGTGATCATCACCACCGGGGTCGGTCAGCACCAGATGTGGACCGCGCAGTATTACCGCTTCGCTCAGCCCTATCGGCTGATCACCTCGGGCGGGCTGGGCACCATGGGGTTCGGTCTTCCCTCCGGGGTCGGTGCCGCCCTGGCGCATCCGGATAAGGAGATCTGGGTCATCGAGGGGGACGGCGGCTTTCAGATGACTCAGGCTGAAATGTCCACCGTAGTGCAGGAAAACCTCAATATCAAAATCGTGGTGCTGAACAACCACTACCTGGGTATGGTGCGCCAGTGGCAGGAGCTGTTCCATGATCGCCGCTACGCTGCCGTGTTGTTGCACAACCCCGATTTTCTGCAGCTGGCTGCTGCTCATGGCATCCCCGGGCGACGGGTGACACAGCGCAACGAGGTAGATGACGCCCTGGCCTTTGCCCGCCGCCAAAAGGGACCGGTGCTGCTCGAGTTCCGCGTTCCCGATGAGGACAATGTTTTCCCCATGGTGACCACCAACGACCCGCTGCACGCTATGATCCGCCGCCCGACGGAAGAGCACCTTGACGCCAAGTAACCCTCATGTGTTGAGATTTGTTGAGGAGGTACGGCCATGGCTATGCCCCATACCTTTGTCGTTTTGGTGGAAAACAAACCCGGCGTGTTGAACCGCATCGCCTCGTTGTTCCGCCGGCGCAACTACAATATCCACTCCCTGAATGTGGGAACCACCCACGACCCCCGCATCTCCCGCATGACCTTGGTGGTAGAGACCGCTCCGGAAAAGGCTCCGCTCATCGAGGCCAACCTCTACAAACTGGTCAACGTTATCGATGTGCAGGATGTGACCGACCGGCCTGCTGTGCGCCGCGAGCTGGCGCTCATCAAAGTGCGCGCGCCCCGCAGCGCCCACGCCGAGATCATCAACCTGGCGTCGGTGTTCCGCGCCAATATTGTGGATGTCACCCCGGAGACCCTGACCATCGAGGTCACTGGCACCTCTGAAAAGGTGGACGGCCTGATCCAAACCCTGGCCACCGTCGAGGTGCTCGAGGTGGTGCGTACTGGTGTGCTGGCCATGACGCGCGGCACGGTGGAAGGCAAACGTCATCTCCCCGGCGCTGACGCCGCACGCTAACCTGTTTTCTATGGAGGCCCGATGTTCTACGATCACCATGCTCAACCCGAACTGATTCGCCGGCGCAAGGTGGCCGTGCTGGGCTACGGCTCCCAGGGCCACGCCCACGCCCAAAACCTGCGCGACAACGGTGTGGATGTGCGCGTCGGCCTGCGCCCCGGTGGCCGCTCCTGGGCCCGTGCCGAGGCCGACGGCTTCCCGGTGTTGCCTGTGGCCCAGGCCGTGCAGGAAGCCGATGTGGTCATGCTCCTGCTGCCCGACACCAGGCAGCCCGCCGTGTACCGTGAGCACATCGCCCCCCATCTGCGCCCCGGCCAGACGCTCATGTTCGCCCACGGGTTCAACATCCACTACGGCACCATCCAGCCCCCCGATTTCGTCGATGTCAGCATGGTGGCGCCCAAGGCCCCTGGCCATCGGGTGCGCGAGGTGTTCGTGCAGGGCGGCGGCACCCCGGCTCTGCTGGCCGTGCATCAGGACGCCAGCGGCCAGGCCCGCGCCATCGCCCTGGCCTATGCCTGGGGCATCGGCACCACCCGCGCCAGTGTGCTGGAAACCACCTTCAAAGAGGAAACCGAGACCGACCTCTTCGGCGAACAAACCGTGTTGTGCGGCGGCGTCTCCGCGCTTATTCAAGCCGGGTTCGAAACCCTGGTGGAGGCTGGATACCAGCCCGAGCTGGCCTACTTCGAGACGCTGCACGAACTCAAACTCATCGTGGACCTGCTCTATCGCGGCGGCCTGACCTACATGCGTTACTCGGTCTCCGACACCGCCGAATACGGCGACTATGTCTCCGGCCAGCGGGTGATCGGTGAAACGGTGCGCCAAGCCATGCGCCAGATCCTGGAGGAGATCCAGAGCGGCGCCTTCGCCCGCCGCTGGATTGAGGAAAACGAACAGGGACGTCCCTGGTTCGAGCGCCAACGCCGGGAGGCCGCCCGGCACCCCATCGAGCGCGTGGGCCGCCGCCTGCGCGCCATGATGCCTTTCCTCGATCCCGTAGAAGTGGACCCCGACCAATGGACGATCGTCTCGCCTGCCCAACCCCAAACCGCTCCCCCACCCCAGGAGGACACCCCATGAGCACGCAACTGCCCCACCCCAACTATGTGCGCATCTTCGACACCACGCTGCGCGACGGCGAACAATCGCCCGGCGCCACCATGACCTCGACCGAGAAACTGCAAATCGCCCGTGCCTTGGCCCGGCTGGGTGTGGATGTCATCGAGGCCGGCTTTCCGGCTGCTTCGCCCGACGACCTGGAGGCCGTGCGGCGCATCGCCATCGAGGTGGGCAACCCCGACCCCAAGCAGAACGGCCACCGGGTGCCCATCATCGCCGGCCTCGCCCGCGCGGTCAAAAGCGACATCGACGCAGCCTGGGAAGCCGTGCGCCACGCCGCCCATCCGCGCATTCACACCTTCCTGGCCACTTCGCCCATCCACATGCAGTACAAACTGCGCATGACGCCGCAGGAGGTCGTCCAGCGGGTGCGCGACATGGTGGCCTACGCCAAATCCCTCTGCGATGATGTGGAGTTCTCCCCCGAAGACGCCGGACGCAGCGACCCCGAATTCCTCTACGAGGTCCTGGCCGCGGCCATCAAGGCCGGGGCCACCACCCTCAACATCCCGGACACCGTGGGCTACACCACCCCCGAGGTGTTCTACCGGCTCATCAAAGGCATCATCGAGAACACCCCCGGCATCGATCAGGTGGTGGTCTCGGTGCATTGCCACAACGACCTGGGCCTGGCTACGGCCAACACCCTGGCCGGATTGATGGCCGGAGCGCGGCAGGCCGAGGTCACCGTCAACGGCATCGGTGAGAGGGCCGGCAACACCGCTCTCGAGGAAGTGGTCATGGCCCTCCGGGTCCGGAAGGATGTTTACGGCCTGGAGACGGACATCGAGCCTTCCCAAATCGTGCGGGTCAGCCAGATGGTGTCCCGGATTACCGGCATGACCGTGCAGCCCAACAAGGCCATCGTAGGGGCCAACGCCTTTGCCCACGAGGCCGGTATCCACCAGGACGGGATGCTCAAACATCAGCAGACCTACGAAATCATGCGCCCCGAGATGGTGGGCTGGCCCAAGTCGCGCCTGGTGTTGGGCAAGCACTCGGGTCGCCATGCCCTACGGGTGCGCCTGGAAGAACTGGGCTATCGCCTGAGCCGCGAGGAGTTGGACGAAATCTTCCAGGCCTTCAAGCGGCTGGCCGACCGCAAGAAGGCCATCACCGACGCCGATTTGATGGCCCTGGTCTCCGCCGAGCGCGGCCTGGCCCCCGAAGAGGAGCGCTTCCACCTGGAGGCCGCCCAGGTGGTGGCCGGGACGGGGATGCCCTCGGCCACGGTGCGGCTGCGCGGGCCCGACGGCCAGACGCACATCGCCTCGGCCGTGGGCACCGGCCCGGTGGACGCGGTGTACAAGGCCATCGAACGGGTGGTGGGCGTGCGCCCGGTGCTGTTGGAGTATGTGGTCAACGCGGTTACCGAGGGCATCGACGCCGTGGGCGAGGTCACCGTGCGCATTCAATCCCCCGCCGCGGAAACGCGCCCATCCCCTCAAGGGGACGTACGACCGCGTACCTTCGGCGGCTACGCTGCCGATACCGACATCATCCTGGCCAGCGCCCGCGCCTACCTCACGGCCATCAACAAGATGCTGGCCGCGCGTCAGGGCGCAGCCGCCCCGACCGCCGAGCCCAACCGGCCCGTCGCGGCCTGACGCCCGGGAGGAGGCCCCCATGACCCCGCCACGCACCTTGTTCGACAAAGTGTGGGACGCCCATGTAGTGCACCAGGCACCGGACGCCCCGGCCATCCTCTACATCGATCTGCATCTGGTCCACGAAGTGACCTCGCCCCAGGCCTTCGCCGAGTTGCGGCGGCGCGGCCTGACCGTGCGCCGGCCGGATCGCACCGTGGCCACCATGGACCACAGCACCCCCACCCGGGCGCCGGACCTCCAGTTGGCCGACCCCCAGGCCCGTGAGCAACTGCTCGCCCTGTCGCAAAACGCCCGCGCCTTTGGTGTGCCTCTCTACGACCTGGGGCATCCCCAGCGGGGCATCGTGCATGTGCTCGGCCCGGAACTGGGGCTGACCCAGCCGGGGATGACCATCGTGTGCGGCGACAGCCACACCGCCACCCACGGCGCCTTCGGCGCGCTGGCCTTCGGCATCGGCACCACCCAGGTGGGCCATGTGCTGGCCACGCAGACCCTGCTCATGCGCAAGCCCCGCCCCATGCGGGTCACCTTCACCGGACGGCTGCAGCCCGGCGTCACGGCCAAGGACATGATTCTGGCCCTCATTGCCCACATCGGCACCGACGGCGGGCGGGGGTATGTCATCGAATACGCTGGCGAGGCCGTGTGGGCGCTGGACATGGCTGGGCGCATGACTCTGGCCAACATGAGCATCGAAGCCGGCGCCCGCGCTGGGATGATCGCCCCCGACGACACGACCTTCGCCTATCTGGCCGGGCGGGAGTTCGCCCCCCAGGGCCCCGCCTGGGATCGGGCCCTGGCCTACTGGCGCACCCTGGTCTCCGATGAGGAGGCCGTCTTCGCCAAAGAGGTCACGCTGGATGTCAGCACGCTGGAGCCCATGCTCACCTACGGCACCACGCCGGGGATGGCTATTCCCGTCACCGGCCGCGTGCCCGACCCCGCCGCCGAACCCGACCCGGCCAGGCGGCACTTGCTGGAAAAGGCCCTGGCCTATATGGCCTTGCGCCCCGGTCAGCCGCTGTTGGGGCACAAAATCGATTGGGTGTTCGTCGGCAGTTGCACCAACGGTCGGCTGGAGGATTTGCGGCAGGCGGCACGGGTGCTGCGAGGGCGCAAGGTGGCCCCCGGCGTGCGCATGGTCGTGGTCCCCGGCTCCGAAACCGTGCGTCGTCAGGCCGAGGCCGAGGGCCTGGACCGCGTGTTCCAGCAAGCCGGAGCCGAATGGCGCTACTCCGGGTGCAGCCTGTGCATCGCCATGAACGGCGACCGTGTGCCGCCCGGCCACTACGCCGTGAGCACGAGCAACCGCAACTTCGAGGGCCGGCAAGGCCCTGGCGCCCGCACCTTTCTGTCCAGCCCGCTGACCGCGGCCGCCAGCGCCGTCGAAGGTCGCCTCGCCGATCCCCGCCGCCATCTGTAAGGAGCTTCGCCATGCAACCTTTCACCCGTCTGACCTCGCCTGTGGTGCCCCTTCCGCGCGAAGATGTCAACACCGATGACATCATCCCCGCCCAGTACCTCAAAGGCACGACCAAGGACGGTCTGGCCCAGGGGCTTTTCGCCCGCTGGCGCTACCGTCCGGACGGCGCCCCGGAGCCGGACTTTCCCCTCAACGCYCCACAGTACGCCGGGGCCCGCATCCTGCTCACCGGGGCCAACTTCGGCAGCGGCTCCTCGCGGGAGCACGCYGTGTGGGCCCTCACCCAATGGGGCTTTCGGGCCATCCTGGCGCCTTCCTTTGCCGATATCTTCTACAACAACGCCGTGCAAAATGGCCTGCTCCCGGCCCGTCTGACGCCGGAGCACATCCGCGCCCTGTTTGCCTGGGTGGAAACGCACCCCGGCCAGGCCGTGACGGTGGACCTTGTCGAGCAAACGGTGCGCCTGCATGACGGGGAGACGATGCCCTTTACCGTGGACCCCTTCGCCCGCACCTGCTTGCTGGAGGGCATGGACGAACTGGACTATCTGTTACGCCATCTTCCGCAAATCGAGACGTACGAGCGTACCCACGGCAAGGGCGCGCTCACCATTCCGGCTACGACCATCCAACCGGAGTGACTGCCATGCATGCTTCTCTGGTTTTACTTCCCGGCGATGGCATTGGTCCCGAGGTCATCGCCGCTGCGCGACAGGTGTTGGAAGTAGTCGCGCAGCGCTTTGGCCATCAGTGGGCCATAGAGGAACACCCCGTTGGCGGTGCCGCCCTGGAAAGTCACGGCACGCCGTTGCCCAAAACCACCCTGGACGCCTGCCGCAAGGCCGACGCCGTGCTGTTGGGGGCGGTGGGCGGCCCGCGTTGGGACGATTTGCCCCCCGAACAACGACCGGAGCGCGGCCTGTTGGCCCTGCGCCGAGGACTGGAGACCTTTGCCAATTTGCGGCCGGTGCAGGTCTGGCCTCCGCTGGCCGACCGCTCGCCGCTCAAAACCGCGCGCGTCCAGGGGGTGGACTTTGTGGTGGTGCGCGAACTCACCGGCGGCATCTACTTCGGCCCGCGCCAGGAGGCTGAGGCTCAGGCCCCGGCGTGGGACACCATGCGTTACACCGAACCCGAAATCGCCCGCATCGCCCGCCTGGCCGCCCGCCTGGCCTACCAGCGGCGGGGCCTTCTGGTCAGCGTGGATAAGGCCAATGTGCTGGCCTCCTCGCGGCTGTGGCGGCAGGTGGTGGACCGGGTGGTGCACGAGGAGTTCCCCGGCGTGTGCCTGGAACATCGCCTGGTGGACGCCATGGCCATGGACCTGTTGCGCCATCCGGAGGGGTTGGATGTGGTGGTCACGGCCAACCTCTTTGGCGACATCCTGACCGACGAAGCCGCGGCGCTTACCGGCTCCTTGGGCACCCTGCCCAGCGCCTCGCTGGGCGCCGCCCAAAACCGCCACGGCCTCCCGCGCGGGTTGTACGAACCCATCCATGGCAGCGCGCCCGATATCGCCGGGCAGGGCATCGCCAACCCCAGCGCAGCTATCCTCAGCGCCGCGTTGCTGCTGCGCCATAGCCTGGGGCTGGAACGCGAAGCCCAAGCCGTGGAACGCGCCGTGCAGGCCACCTGGGAGGCCGGTTACTTTACCCCCGACCTGTCCCCCATCCCGGAGCAGGCCTGCACCACGGCCGACTTTACCGCCGCCGTGATGCAGCACCTCATCGAGGGGACCAACGGCCACGGCTGACCCCCTGGGCGAATACGCCTCTCGGATCGCCGTCCCTCCCCCAGAATCTGTGCCCAAGCCCTGGGGGAGGGACGGTGTTTTCCGGCAAAGGCTCGCAGGCCCCTTGCCCAGGGGTATAATAGGGGGCACGGTTTGCCCAGTCTGCTCGTTTAGGAAAGGTGGATGGACATTTTAGGCGTTGGCTTTCCCGAACTGGTTCTGTTGTTTGTCATCATCTTGCTGGTCATGGGCCCGGAGGACATGCAAAAGGTGGCCCGTACCATGGGGCGCTGGCTGGCGCAGGTGCACCAATCGGAAGTGTGGCGCAGCCTGGTTCAATTGCGCCGCGAGACGCAGCGCATCTTCTACCAAATGGAACAGGAGGCCAGTCTGAAGGACATGCGGGAAATCGAACGCACCTTGGAAAAGGAGTTGCGCCAGGCCGTGGTGTTCAACAAGCCCATGGATGCGGGGGGGGCGACAAACGAGCCCCCGGAAGGCAGCACGGGTGAGGCGGCGCCTTCGGAACAGGCGTCCTCTGCGGATGGGCCGGAAGCCCCCGCCGCCGGGGAAGAGCAAGCCCCTCCGCCTCCTGAGGTGGTTTCATGACCAGATTGCGCAAAGTGCTTCGCGGGTTGCTCCGCGTGCTTTTTGCCCCCATCTGGCTGCCCTGGCGGGCCATTCGGGGACTGGCCCGCTGGCTGTATCGCACGCGCCGCCGTCTATGGGAAGCCCTCACCGCCGAGCCGGAGGAGCGCCCGTTGCCTGATGTGCTCCAGGCCACCTTTGAGGAGCCCTCCGCGGTGCTTTATCACCTCAACGATTTGCGGCGACACTTGTTGCGCGCGGCGGGGGTATGGGTCTTGATGACGGCGGTGGCCTTTGCCTTCACCCCCCGCCTGATCGACTTCCTCGCTGCGCCCATTGGAGGCATCCATCATTTGCAGGCCATCGAGGTCACAGAGCCGGTCATCGTCTTCGTGCGGGTGGCTTTGCTGGCGGGGTTTGCCTTTTCGCTCCCCTACATCTACTTCGAACTTTACCTCTTCGCCGCTCCCGGGCTGCGCCCCCGTGGCCGCATTCTGGGTCTGTTAGGGATGCCCTTCGTGCTGATCTTTTTCGTGGGTGGGATGGCCTTTGCCTACTATGTCATGCTCCCCGTCGCCTTGCCTTTCCTGCTCAACTTCATGGGCATCCCCACCCTACCGCGTCCCGCATCGTACATCAAATTCGTGACCTCCCTGTTGTTTTGGGTGGGCGTGGCCTTCGAGTTCCCGCTGGCGATTTACCTGCTGGCGTCGGTGGGCTGGGTGCGCGCCGAAGACCTGGTGCGCCACTGGCGGGTAGCCGTGGTGGTGATCGCCGTGCTGGCCGCGGTCATCACGCCCACGGTGGACCCGGTGAACATGCTCCTGGTGATGGCCCCCATGATTGTGCTCTACCTTTTGGGGATCGGGCTGGCCCGCCTAGCACGGTTGTAGGCTTTCTACCTGTCCCTGGTGAGGCCTTCCTTTAAATAACCTATTTTTGACGAAACGAAAG
>DUEP01000005.1 GCA_011176535.1 Anaerolineae bacterium
TCGTCGCCCACGGGGATTTCCGTATCCCCCACCCCTCGCGGGGTGAAGCGGTTGCCGATGGGGTCTTCCCATTCCAGTTTCACAGGCAGACCCGGCTTGAACCCGCCGCCCTTGATGGTCAACAATGTGCCGTAGGTCAGGTGTCCTTTGGTATCCCGGGTGCTCAATTCGCCACAGGTGGGTGTGACCACAATCCAGGGTTCGCCTTCCTTGGGCTGGTTGACCGGAGGCGCGGCCTGCTCGTCCACACAGGGGGCTTCCAGTTTCGCCGTGGCTTCCAGAGCACTGGCCTCGTAATCAAAGGCCGCCTGCCAGGGCCAAAAGATGCTGCTGAGCACCTTCTCGGTATCGCGATACTCCCGGATGGCCTTGGGGAGATCGATCTGGGTCAGCCGCGACCCCAAAATCAGCACGCCCACGATGATCAACAACAGGAAGGGCGTCACGGGGCCAGGTTCTTGGGGGTCCAGCCCCCCGGCGTCAAAAATGGCCCACAGCCAGATCGCCGAGGTCACCGCGGCCCCGGCCAGAGCAGTGAAGCCGTAGATCTGGCGCACCATATCCGCAGGGATGGTCATCGACAGCATGGGGCCCACGCTCCCACCAAAAGCCACCACCCCTAAAAGGGCGAAAAGCACCCCCGAAAAAGTGCGCACGAACTCATCTCGGAGCACATACCGGCGGGCCAGGCTGAACAACGCCAGCAGGAAGATCCACAAGGCCGCCGTCTCGCCCAAAAAGACCAGGGTCGTCTTGAAAGAGAAGCCATAATCGGGATAACGGGGGCGTTGGGCCGCCGTGTACACCGTCAGCCCCCCCATCACCACCACGCCCAAAAAGGCGAACAGGCCGCGAGAGTAGGCCCCGGCGACCGCCTGGCCCAGTCCCGGCACCATCAGCGACAACAACGCGCGGAAGAAAGAAAACGGCTTGCGGCGTGCAACCTCAGTACCCACGGGAGCACCTCACAAAACAGGTTGGGTGAATCAGCCAGCCACGTTCAAACGTTGGGCTTCTTCGCCGTAAATGTGTTTGAACTCTTCGTCGGTGATGTTGCGAATATCCTCGCTGGTGCCCTCGTACACCAGACGCCCATCCCGCAGACCAATGACGCGGGTGGCGTAACGCTGCACCAGGTCCAGGTAATGCAGGGAACACAACACCGTGATGCCCCGCTCTCGATTCAGTTTCTCCAGATACCCCAGGATGGAGTGCGCCAACACCGGGTCCAGGCTGGCCACCGGCTCATCGGCCAGGATCATCTTGGGGTCCTGCATCAACGCCCGGGCGATGCCCACCCGCTGTTTCTGTCCACCCGACAGGGCGTCGGCACGATTGTAGGCTTTGTCGGCGATCCCCACCAACTCCAACGCCTGCAAAGCGCGCTGTTTCTCGCTCTCCGGCCAAAAGTTGATCAGACTCCACCAGGGGTTGACATACCCGCTACGTCCGGTGAGCACATTGGTCAGCACCGAGAGGCGGTCCACCAGGTTGAAATGCTGGAAAATCATGCCGATTTCCCGACGAATGCGGCGCATTTCGGCGTCCGAAGCCTGGGTAATGTCCACCCCGTTCCACAGGATGCGCCCCTCGGTAGGCTCGATGAGGCGGTTGATGCAGCGCAACAGAGTGGATTTGCCCGAACCGCTCAACCCGATGATGACCAGAAACTCCCCGTCCTCCACCGTGAAACTGACATCCTTCAACGCCACGGTGCCATCTTCGTACACTTTGGTGAGATGCTCGACAACCAACATAGGCCGCTAACCTCGCAAAAAGAGTGATAAGGAAACCCCTCGGCTAAAGAGAAGCCGGCTTCTCCGCAGCCGAGGGCCGGCGACCGCCGTCGCCAACAAAAAAGGGCGAGGGAAGCCCAAGGCCTCCCTCGCCCTGAGGGGAGTTATTTGCTCAACTCCTCGATGGTCACGCCAGCGGCCTCGAGTTGCTGGCGGAAGCCATCGTAGAAGGCGTCATCGGCCGCCTCAAGACCCTGCCAGGAGAACAGGCCCTTGAGCATCTCCTTGCCCTCGTCAGAATCGTTCAGGCTGAGCAGCGCCTGGACGATCTTGTCTCGTAGGTCCTTGGGGAAGTCGGGGCGGAAGGAAATGTTGTCGTTGGGGATGGGCGCCGAAGTAGCGATGACCGCCACCTTGTCCATCACATCGGGGAAGTCTTTCGCCACCAGTTTCCGGGCATCCAAGAAAGTCGCCCCGGCATCGCAGTCACCGTTGTACACCGCAATGACCACAGCATCATGGCCGCCAGTGTCCACGATCTCGGCCAGATCGGTCTCGGGGTCGATGCCCGCCGCCTTCATGGTCAGGCTGGGGATGATCCAACCTGAGGTGGATTCGGGGTCAGGCCGGCAGAACTTCTTGCCCGCCACATCTTCCACCTTTTCAATGCCCGATCCGGCCTGGGTGATGATCTGGCCCTGATACGAAGTGGAGCCGTAGCGCACCGAGACCAACGCTACATCGGCGCAGCCCTTGGCGCTGGCGCGCACATACCCGAAGGTGTTCAGCGCGGCCATCTGGGCTTCGCCGGAGCACAGCGCCTCTTGCTGCGCCGTGTAGTCGGTGGGGATGACCGGTTTAATCACAATGCCGGTCTTCTCTTCGACATACTGGGCGATGGGCTCAGCACCGGCCAACACGGTGGCGGTGTCCTGGGACGGGGTCAGGACTCAGATGATGGGATTGTCAGCCATCCCCAACGCCGGCTCAGAGGGCATCTCGGTCTCTGCAGGCGCTTCTGTAGCCACAGGCGCCTCGGTCTCCGCAGGCGCTTCCGTAGCCGCGGGCGCCTCGGTGACTTCCCCCTTCGGCGCCGGGGTCGGCGTGGCCTTGGCGCAGGCGCTCAGCGCCAGCGCGGCCACCAACACAGCGGCAACCACAAACAACACACGAATCTTGCGCATCTTCTCCTCCTTTGAGGACCAACGAAAGAGTTTTTCGCCTATCTAGGCCTTTCTATCTTACTCGAAAACGGTAGGGATGACAAGTAAATCGTGAACACCCTCACGCAAGCGCCCGCCAGGCAGAATGGGGTATAATTCTCCCGTCCAAGTGTTCATTTCCTGGCCATGGAGGTATTTCATGAGCATTCGACCGATTGTGACCGTGCCCCATCCGGTGCTGCGCCGCAAGGCGCGGCCCGTTAAGGACTTTGGCCCCGAACTCCAACAACTGATTGACGACATGATCGAGACCATGCACGCCGCCCCCGGTGTGGGGCTGGCTGCCCCGCAGGTCAATGTGCCGCTGCGGGTGATCGTCGTAGAGTTTGGCGACGAGGAAGACGAAAGCGTCCCGCCGCGCCTGTGGGCTATGGTCAACCCCGAGATCGTCCGCCAGTCCCGCGAAACGGAAATCGGTACCGAGGGGTGCCTCTCCATTCCGGGGATTCTGGGCGATGTGGAGCGTCCCGTCGCCATTACCGTTCGCGGGCAAAATCGCCACGGCCAGCCCGTCAAATACAAACTGCGCGGCTGGGTGGCGCGGATCTTTCAACACGAAATCGACCATCTCAACGGCGTGCTCTTTACCGATCGTGCCGTGAAAGTGTGGCGGGTCCCCCAAGGGGAAACTGTCCCCGATTTGGTGTGAGGCCTCACAGTCGCCCACCCCGCCCCATGCCACGGGAGGACTTCCCGTGGCATTCGCTTGCCGGTGATGGTCATGACAAGGAACACGAGACCACTTTCGGCCCCATGCGCTGCCCGTTCGCTTAGCCCCCGACGATGCGTTTAACCCGACTTTCCCTGTCCTCTTTTCGCAACTTCGCCCGGCTGGAAGCCGAGGTGCCGCCCGGGGCCATCATCGTGGTCGGCCCAAACGCGCAGGGCAAAACCAGCATCCTGGAAGCCCTTTTCTTTCTGGCCACCTTTACCTCTTACCAGAGCGCCAGCGACCGCGAATTGATTCACTTTGCCGCCGCCCAGGGGTCGCTGGCCGTGGCCCGCATTGTGGGGGAATTCGTGCGCGAAGGCCGCCGGCACACCTTGGAAGTGCGCATCATCCGCGAGGCCAACGGCTTCAACGGGGGACGCACCCGCAAAGAAGTGCTCCTCAACGGGGTCAAAGTGCGGCTGTTGGAAGCCCTGGGGCGTTTCAACGCCGTGCTTTTTCTCCCTCAAATGCTGGATATCATCACCGGCGCGCCGGAGCGGCGCCGTCGCTACCTCAACCTCACCCTCTCGCAGGCCCAGCCGGGCTACGCTTCCCTGCTCTCGGAATACAATAAAGTCCTGGCCCAGCGCAACGCCCTGCTCAAACAATGGCAGGAACACCTGCCCAAGAGCGCCGCAGGCGCGTTAGAGGTATGGGACCAACAACTCAGCCGACTGGGGGCGCAAATCATCCACGCCCGCATCCACGCCCTGGCCGAACTGGACCGGCAGGCGCTGCGCTTTCACCGGCAATGGACCGGTGGGCAGGAAGTGCTTCGGTTGGTGTATCGGCCTGCTTTTGAGCCGCACCCTCCCCCTCCCGGGCAAACCGCCCTTCCGCTGGATGTTCCGGTGGACCGCACCCGTCTGACCGTCGAAGACATCGCCCAGGGCTTCCGCCAGGCCCTGCAAAAGGCCCGCCGCGAGGACCTGGCCCGCGGCATGACCACCCTGGGCCCCCACCGGGACGAATGGCGGGTGCTGGCCAACGGCATCGACTTAGGAGTTTACGGCTCCCGCGGCCAGGTGCGGACGGCCATGCTCAGCCTTAAACTGGCCGAGGCGCAATGGATCACCGAGCGTACCGGCGAGGCCCCCGTGCTGCTGCTGGACGAGGTGCTGGCCGAACTGGACAACCGACGCCGCGCTGACATCCTGCGCTTTCTGCAAGAGACCGAACAGACCATCCTCACCACGACCGATTTGCGTCTGTTCGCGCTGCCCTTCGTGCAGCAGGCCACCCGCTGGTACCTGCGCCAGGGCATGTTGGAGCGGGTGGAACCCCCTGCGGCAGGCAACGACGCCCCTCCCACAGCCTGACTTCGCGCGTGACGCAAGACAAAAAAGCGCGGTGACTCCGCGCTTTTTTTACTTTTCTTCCCGCAGCCAGCGCGCCAGTTGTTCAAAGGGCACCCGCGAGGTGCAATCCACGCTCAGCGGAACCACGGCCACCTTGCGCTCCACGCGCAAGACATACACATCCGTATCCGGAGGAAAGGTCTCCGGAGGATCGCCATAGGTGTATCCCACGGTGCCCGGTTCCTCCCACGAGCGACGGCGGGGGCGCAGCGGACGATAGTACCGCCTGCGGGCCTGGCGGCACAACTGCCAGGGCGTCTCCGGCGTCGCGTTCGCCGGCACATCCACTTTCAGCACATCTACATCGGGGGGCAACCCATCGCCGCCTTCCAGCAGACGCCGGGCAAACAGCCGGGTGAAATGAGCGGCCACCGAGAAATCCACCTCATCAGAGTGCGACAGATGGTACTCTTTCGGCGTCTCCAAAGAGATGGCCAGGGCAGGGATACCCAAGGTAGCCGCCTCCAAAGCCGCGCCCACCGTGCCCGATACCGTCACCCCCGTCGCCAGGTTCTCGCCGTAGTTGATCCCCGAAACCACCAGGCCGGGCGGCGTCTCCAGAATCTCCAACATGGCATGGAGCACCACCTGGGCCGGGGTGCCGCCCACGGCGTAGGCGGTGTGAGGCTTGCCGCCCACGGTCAGGGTGCAGGTGGTGATCAGCCCATCGGAATCTGAGGGCAGGCTGCGCCCGGTACCGGAAACCTGCTGGCGGGGCGCCACAATGACCACCTCCCCCAGGGGAAGCAACGCCTCGGCCGCGGCCAGCAGACCAGGCGAACGCACTCCATCGTCGTTGGTCACCAGAATCGTGGGGGGCATCGCATGAACCTCCTGCAAGAGCGGGCAAGGAAAAAGGAGCGGGAGGTTCCCGCTCCTTGAGTGAATGGCGCCCTCGGCGTGATTCGAACACGCGACCTCTTGCTCCGCAAGCAAGCGCTCTATCCGCTGAGCTACGAGGGCGCAAGGGACTTACCAGGCGGGGAGGGCGGGATTTGAACCCGCGGTCGAGGTTTTAGCCCCGACAACCGCTTAGCAGGCGGCCCCATTCAGCCAGACTCTGGCACCTCCCCTCAATTCCACTTCGTCGCTCGCGGGGGTGCCGAGCCCGCCTGGCGTTCAGGCGGAGGGAGAGGGATTCGAACCCTCGGTGGGTCTTCACCCACGGCGGTTTTCAAGACCGCTGCCTTCGTCCACTCGGCCATCCCTCCCGGAGCGGGCCTGATTTTACCACAAGGGCCGGGGACTGACAAGATTTTCCTCGGCGGTTTTATGCTATACTCAACCCAGGCGCACCCTTGCGCCGCATCCTGCCAACGAGGGTGAGACGATGAGCGTAAGCCTTCCTCCCAAACTGCAGTGGATCGAAGACGAATGGCAAGCCCTCCACGAGAGCGGGTTGTACAACCACATTCGTACCCTGAGTTCGCCTCAGGGCGCCTGGCTGGTGGTCGATGGCAAACAGGTGCTCAACTTCTGCTCCAACAACTACCTGGGCCTGGCCAATCACCCGCGTCTGGTTCAGGCCGCCAAGGAGGCCATCGACAGGTACGGCGTGGGGCCGGCTGCCGTGCGCACCATCGCCGGCACGATGGACCTGCATGTGGAACTGGAACGCCGCCTGGCCGCCTTCAAAGGCGTGGAAGCCGCCATCACCTTCCAATCGGGCTTCAACGCCAACCTGGGCACCATTCCGGCGCTGGTGGGGCGCGGGGATGCAATTTTCTCCGACGAACTGAACCACGCCAGCATCATCGACGGCTGCCGCCTCTCCCGAGCCGAAATCATCCGCTACACGCACTGCGATGTGGCCGACCTGGAGGCTAAACTCAAAGAGCATCGTCACCAGTACCGCCGGGCCCTGGTGGTCACCGACGGCGTGTTCAGCATGGACGGCGATATCGCCCCCCTGGACAAAATCTACGAGGTCACGCAACACTTCGATGCCATCCTTATGGTGGACGACGCCCACGGTGAAGGGGTGTTGGGGCGCGGCGGTCGCGGCATCGTGGACCACTTCGACCTGCACGGCAAGGTGGACATCGAGGTCGGCACCCTTTCCAAAGCCTTTGGCGTGGTGGGCGGCGTGGTGGCCGGAAACGCCAAAATCATCGAGTGGCTGCGCCAGCGCGGACGCCCCTTCCTGTTCTCCTCGGCCATGACCGTGCCCGACACCGCCGCCTGCCTGGCCGCCTTAGACCTACTGGAAGAATCCACCGACCTGGTGGACAAACTCTGGGAGAACACCCGTTACTTCAAGAGCGAGATGAAGCGCCTGGGCTTCGACACCGGCCAAAGCGTAACGCCCATCACCCCCATCATGCTGGGCGAGGCCAAACTGGCCCAGGAATTCAGCCGCCAACTCTTCGAAAACGGGGTCTTCGCCACAGCCATCGGCTACCCCACTGTACCCAGGGGCAAGGCTCGCATCCGGGTGATGATCTCCGCCGCCCACGAGAAGGAAGACCTAGACGCCGGGCTGGAGGCCTTTACCAAGGTCGGGCGTGCTCTGGGCGTGATCTCCTGAGCCCGGACCCAGGGGAGCGAACCGCACCCCGGGCAGGGGCCGCCCCCCAAATCCTGCTCTTCCCCAAAAACGGCACCAGGCCAGAGGGCGCAGAAAACCCTCCGGCCTGGGTATTTTTTGGGTCCGGGGCCTCCTACCCCTGATCCTCGTGCCCGTTGTTCCAAGGCGGCAGGATGAAGACCGGCGTCAGCGTGTGCCGCACGATCCAATCGGCCGTGGAGCCGACCAGCAGGCGGTCGAAGCCCATGTGCCCCCTGGTGGCCAGCATGATGAGATCGACATCCAACTCCTTGGCCACGCGCACAATGGTGCGGTCCGGGTCCGAACCGGCCACCACCATCTTGACCTGCAACCCATCCTCGCGCAGGACCTCGGCCACGCGGGAGAGGTACTCCCTGGCCCGCGCCTCGGCCTGCCGCCGCAGGGGCAACACCACATCGGCTTCCAGACCGTACAACTCCGGCTCGGGGACTTCGGGCACCGACAGCAAAATGATTTCGTTGTTGAAAGAGGGATCCACGGCGCGCACATAAGGCAAAATGCGCTCGGAGAAAGGCGTACCGTCCAACGGCACCAACACCCGGCGGAAGCGCGGACGCGGCGGGCGACTGACAATGGGCCGCACGAACAGCGTGGGCAGGTTGACCGCCTCGAAGATCTTGCCCGCCTTCTGCCCCAGCAAGAAGCGGCGCGACCACGACTGCCCCCGCGAGGTGAGAATGAGCCAATCGGCACGGCTCTGCCGGGCAATGGCCGCCAGCGTGGCGGGCACATCGCCGCGCTCGACCACCACGCTGGCCGAAACCTCGGCCTGGGCCAACTGCTGCATCCACCTCGTCAGGTACTGGCGCAGGCGCGCTTCGCGGGCCCCGTTCTTCTTGGGCGGGATCACCGAAGCCAAAATCAGGTGTGCGCCGTAAGCCGCCGCCACCACCTGGCCGAAGGCCACGCCCCGCTCTGCCGCCCGTGTGCCGTCCAGGGGTACCAGAATCCGATGAGGCACCTCTTTGCGGCTACGCCACAAAGCGATCCGTTCCGGCGTGGCGGCCCATGTCACCTTGGCACCCTCCCCCGGTTCGGTCACCGGAGCAGGGGCCGGCGCCTGGGTGCGCCCCGAAGCCGTGGTCCACATGGCTTCCTCCAGCCGGCCCAGTTGCTCCCGCAGGGCCGAGGGGCTGCCCAAACGGTTGCGGAAATAAGTCAACACGCCGTAGAGGGCGGGGATGAGCACAAAGTATATCCACGCCCCCTCGCGCAAACGCTCCCCGAAGAGGATCACCGTAGCGATGGTGGTCAAAATGGCCGCCAGCACGCTACCGAACATGGTCACCAGGTGGCCCCATTGCATCTCCTGCAACACTTCTCTTCGCAGCCGTTTGACCACCGCCCACGCCGTCATGCTGAGCAAGATGAACACCCCCGCCGCATAGAGCGAAAGGTAGGTCTCCTCCAGCGTGCCGAAAAGCAGGAAAGCCAGGGAAACCACGCTCACCTCGGCCCACACCGGCGCCGGGGGAACGCCGTACTGGTTGCGCCGACCGAAACTGGGCGGCACATAATGCCGGTTGGCCAGCCCCAGCGAGAGGTTCTGGATGCCCTGGGCGCTGGCCGCTGAGGCCGAAAGCAACACCACCACCCCGATCAGCGTTCCGATGTAGGGCAAGGGGGCGGGGAGCAACGCATCCATCGTCTGGGTGAACACCGAAACATGCTCGTTGAGCGGGTCGGCCAGGCGATAAATCGCCGGGCCGACGATGAGCATGGTCATGCCCGTACTGCCCATGATGATGAGCAGGCTACCAAAGGCTTTGCGGGCCTTCTCCTCCGGCCGGCCCTCGTAAGCCGCCACCAGGTTGGCGAATACCTCGATGCCCGTCATCAAGGCCAGAATACGGGCATAGCCCCCCAGGGTGAACGGCAGGTACTTGAAAGAAAAGGCCGAGAGGTGCAGGGGAGGCAAATGGACCCCCAACTTGACCACCGTGGCGATGATCATGGCCCACAACAGAAAAAGCACGGCCAGCGTCGCCGGGCCAAAAATGCGCGCCGCCACTTTGGGGCCCAAATTCACCAGCCAGCCGGTAATCACGCTGAGCAGGATGGCCAGGAGCAAGCGGCCCGTGACGCCCAACACCAGGGGGTGGTTGAGGGCGGGGAACCGGTCCGCCACAAAAGTCACCAGCGCCGCCACGCTGACCAGAAAGGTCAGCGTGTATTCGATGTAGGTGATGCTGGCGTTGATCTTGACCGCCCAGCCGCCGAACTCCTCTTCGGTGAGGCCGCTGCCGCCGCTGCCGTCGGTCACCCAGCGCATGACCAGGCGATACATCAGCGAGACCACGGCCACGGTGAGCAACACCAGCCAGATACTGGCACCGTAAACCACCCCGGCCACCCCGGCCATCACCAGCAATTTGAAGAAGGGGCCAAAGACATACAGCGGCGAGGTCGCCGGATCACCACCGCCTGCCAAGGCACCTTCAAACGCATTCGACAACTTTCGCGAGACCGTACCGGCCATATAGAAACTCCTCAGGATTGCCCGTTGCCACGCATAAGAGACGCTCCAGGGAGCACCCCGGAGCGCCCCAAGCGGCACTGCCGCTGCATAAACTCCACATCACACCAAAGCCGATTTTACCAGAATTTTGGACAGGAGGCATCCAAGGCGCCTGTCCCAAACCATCGTCACAAGCGGGGACGGGGAAGGATCACATGGCATGGATTATAATTTGATTGCGACCATAGATCGCGGGATGCCCGGAATCCCTCAATGCTGAAGTTTCCAGGCCTTTCAACACCCCGTCTTCTTCGCTCCCATCCCTCCTTTGGAGAGACCTCATGACCCAAGACTACCTCTTCCGCGGCACGCTCAGGGACTTAGACCCCGCCCTGTACGAACTCACCCAAATTGAGGCCGAGAGGCAGGTGCGGCGGTTGATCCTCATCCCCAGCGAGAGTCAGGCGCCTCTGGCCGTGCGGGAGGCCATGGCCTCGGCCTTCCAGAACATCTACGCCGAAGGTTATCCTCCGGAGCACTGGCGCTGGCTGAGCGAGGAGGAGATTCTGGATTACAAGGCCCGGCTGGCCGAGTACCGCCGGCTGGCCGACCCGCGTTACTACAAGGGCGTGGAGTACGCCGACATCGTGGAATCCCTGGCCCGCCGTCGTTGTGCCGAAGCCTTCGCCGCCAACGGCGTGAGCGCCGACGACCTCTTCGTCAACGTGCAGCCCCTCTCCGGCGCACCGGCCAACAACGCGGTGTACCATGCGCTGATCAAACCGGGCGACACCATCCTCTCCATGCACCTGGTTCACGGTGGCCACCTCTCCCACGGCTCGCCGGCCAACCGCAGCGGCAAACTCTACCAGGTGGTGCACTACACCGTGCATCCCGAGACCGAGCGCCTGGACTACGACCAGGTCGAGGCCCTGGCCCTGGAGCACAAGCCCCAAATCATCGTAGCCGGGTACTCCTCCTATCCCTGGGCGGTGGACTGGGCCAGGTTCCGCGCCATCGCCGACCAGGTGGGTGCTTACTTGATGGCCGACATCGCCCATGTGGCCGGGCTGGTGGTAGGCGGCGCCTATCCCTCGCCTGTAGGTTACGCCGATGTGATTACCTTTACCACCCACAAGACCCTGGGCGGGCCGCGCGGGGCGGTCATCCTGACCACGGACCCGGTCATCGCGCGCAAAATCGACCGCGCCGTGTTTCCCGGCGAGCAGGGTGGCCCCCATGTGAACATCTTCGCCGCCTTAGCCTTGCTTTTCAAACTGGCGCAGACCGAGCTGTTCCGCCAGTACGCCCACCAGGTGGTGAAGAACTGCATTGCCTTCACCGAGCGGCTGCGCGAGCGGGGCTTCCGCATCCCCTACGGTGGCACGGATACCCACCTGATGAACCTGGACTGCAAAAGCGTGCGCGCCTCCGACGGCACGCCCCTCTCAGGGGATCTGGCGGCCCGTATCCTCGATGTGGCCGGCATCGTGGTCAACCGCAACACCATCCCCGGCGACAAAGGGGCGCGCAACCCTTCGGGCATCCGTATGGGCACGCCCTGGATCACCCAGCGCGGCTTCGACGAGGCCAGGAGCCGCGAACTGGCCGATGTCATCGCCGACCTGCTCTGGGCGGTGACGCCCTACACTGTGGACGGCAAGCAACGGGCCAAGGTGGATTACGACGCCTTGCAGGATGCCCGCCTTCGGGTACGCGACCTGGCCGATCGCGCGGGCCGTGATGTCGAGCCGCAGGGCTTTGGCTACCCCCACTTCATCTACCCCGACGACCAGCCCCAGCGCCCCGGCGACCGCACGGTGTTGGAGATCGGTGGGGAGCGGGTACGGCAGTTCCTCAACTTTGCTTTGGCTTCCGATGTCGAAGGCCTGGAACCCGGCCAGACACAGCCCACCCGTCTGCACACCCCCAAGGGCTGGGTGAGCGGCACGCTGCGCTGTGTGGAACCCCGTCGCTTCCGTCTGACCGTGCCCCGCGAGCAGACCTCCCTGGTGATGACCTACCTGCGCGACCTCTCCGACGGGTACATCGCTTTCGATGACCTGGACCTCAAACGCAAGGTGCCCGGCCCCGCCTGGGTGCTCGAGGCGCTGGACGGGGAACCCGACCCGCTGCCCCAGGGGGAGGTGCCCGAACCCCAGGATAAGCCCTACTTTGTGGGCCTGGCTGCATCCCGGGGGTCCGGCAGCAGCGGGACCCCTGAGGGGTTGCCCGAATTCCAATGGGAGGAGGCCGAACCCGAGGGTCTCCGCCGTACCCCCCTGTTCGACCTGCACAAGCGCCTGGGCGCCAAGATGGTACGTTTCGCCGGCTGGGAGATGCCGGTGTGGTACTCCTCGGTGTTGGAGGAGCACCTGGCCGTGCGCCAGGCGGCCGGGCTGTTCGATGTCACCCACATGGGTGTGTACCAAGTGGAGGGCCCTGATGCGGCGGCTTTCTTAGACAGCGTGTGCGGCAACGACATCGGCAAACTCAAGGTGGGCGAGGCCGCCTACGCGCACTTTTTGGACCCCGACGCCAAGGTGATAGACGACCTGTATGTGTACCGCCGCGATACGGACAAATACCTGGTGGTGGTCAACGCAGCCAACGACGAGAAGGATTGGGCCTGGCTGAACGCGGTCAAAGAAGGCCGGGTGTTGGTGGACCGGGCGCGGCCTGGAGCGCGCGCTTTCGGCCGGGGCGCGGAGTTGCGCAACTTGCGCGACCCTGAGGAGGGAGCCGACATGCGGGTGGACCTGGCCTTGCAGGGGCCGCGCTCCCGCGAGGTGTTGCTGGCCCTGGGCGCGGACCCGGCCACCAGGCGCCGCATTTTGCGTTTGAAGCGCAACCAGTTGGCCGAGGTGACGCTGGGCGGCTTCGACCTCATCGTCTCGCGCACGGGCTACACGGGCGAGAAGATGGGCTTCGAGTTGTTCGTACACCCCGACCGGGCAGCCGAACTCTTCGAGGCGCTGCTCCGGGTCGGTGAGCCCCTGGGCCTCAAGCCGTGCGGCCTGGGCGCCCGCGATTCGCTGCGCACCGAGGCCGGGTTGCCCCTCTACGGCCATGAGTTAGGCGGCCTCCTCAACCTGGGCGTAGGCGAGGCCGGTTTCGCCAGGTTCGTCAAGACCTACAAGCCCTGGTTCATCGGCCGTGAGGCCTTCCTGGCCCGCGAGGCGCAGCGCCAGCAGGGAATCGTGCGCTTCCGCTTCACCGAGAAGCACGTGCGCATGGCCCACTTAGGCGACCCGGTGCTCGACAAGCGCGGCAAGGTGGTCGGCGCGGTGACCAGTTGTGCCATTGACAGCGAAGGTTATCTGACAGGGCAGGCTGTGGTGCTGCGCAAGTACGCCGAGGAAGGCACACCGATCTTCATCCTCCAGGGCACCGAACGGCTGAAGAAGGCCCCCAAAGCCCCGGCCGAACTGGATTGGGGCGACACCCTGCCGCTGCCCAGCGCCGCCGTGGTGGTGTCGCGGTTCTTGAAGAAGAAATAGTCCATACGCAACGCGGGGCGGTCCAGCATAGGGCCGCCCCGCCGCGCGCCGCAGGGCTACAGTCAGGGAGGGAAACCATACCCTACGATCCCAAACATCACCTTAGGCGTTCCATTCTTCATGTCACAGGAAACAACGCCGTCAACGCCCCGCCGCCTCCGCATCCAAAAACCAATACAGCCGCTCGCGGGGCGCACCCGTTGCGCCGGATACCGCTCCTCGGGTCCGCGCAGCACCTGGGCCACGATGTCGGCCTTGGAGGCGCCCAACACAAGAAACAACGCCCGGCGCGCCGCGTTCAACGCCGGGAAGGTCAGCGTCACCCGCCAGGAGGCCAGCCGCGGCACATGAACCACTGTGACCCAGCGCTTCTCCTCCTGCAACGCCGCCGTGCCCGGAAACAAAGACGCCGTATGGCCATCCGTGCCCAGGCCCAACAACACCATATCGAACACCGGCCCCTCGCCGTGGAACAGGCTCCGCAGTTGCTGCTCGTAGCGTTGCGCTGCTTCCCCGGGCGGGTATTCGGTGGGCACGCGGAAGACCTGGCCCGGCGGCACAGGCACATGGGCCAACAACGCCTCGTAGGCCATGCGAAAGTTACTCTCCGGTGATCGGGCGGCACCATGCGCTCGTCGCCCCAAAAGACGAAGGTGTGCGCCCAGGGGAAACATGCCTTCCAGGGCGTCGTGGCCAGGAGGCGATACAGGGCCCGCGGCGTGTTGCCCCCCGAAAGGGCCACCACGAATCGCCCCCGGCGCTGCACGCTCCGGCAGGCCACGGCGAGCAACAGGCGTGCCGCCGCCTGCACCGCCCGCTCCGAGGTGGGAAAAATGCGTACGAAGGGGCACATGGCTCAATCCGCGCAACCCAACAGCCAGCGTCGCCCCTCGCGGGCCATCAGGGCATCGGCCGCGCTGGGGCCCCAGGTGCCGTTTTCGTAAAACTCCAGGGGGGGCGCATGGGGACCTTCCCAGCAGGCCAGGATGGCGTCAATCAGATGCCAGGCGTGTTCGATCTCATCGCTTCGGGTGAAGAGCGAGGCGTCACCCTCGATGGCGTCCAGCAGCAACCGCTCGTAGGCATCCGGCAGATAATGGCCAAAGGCCTGGGCGTAGCGAAATTCCATGTCCACCGATTGGGTTTCCTGTACGGAGCCCGGGACTTTGGCCTCGAAACGCAGGTGAATCCCCTCATTGGGTTGAATGCACAGGGAGAGAATGTTTGGCGTGAGTTGATGTCCGGGGGGAAAGCGGAACATCACATGCGGGGGGCGGCGGAACACCACCGAAATCTCGCTCCGTTTGGCCCTAAGCGCCTTGCCTGAGCGCAGGTAAAAGGGCACTCCCTGCCAGCGCCAGTTGTTGATTTGCAGACGTAACGCCGCATAAGTGGGCGTCTGGGAGCCTGGGGCCACACCTTCGGTGTCCCAGTAAGTGCGATACTGGGCCCGCACGCTGTATCGGGCCACCTCTTCCTCATCCGGGATGGGAATGGCGGTCGGCACCTTGACCTTTTCGTTGCGAATGGCATCGGCGTCGAACGAGGCCGGGGGCTCCATGGCGCTCAGGGTCAGCAGTTGGAGGAGGTGATTCTGGAACATATCCCGCAGCACCCCGGCCCTGTCGTAATATCCGGCCCGGTGGCCCACATCCACGCTTTCGGCCACGGTGATCTGCACATGATCCACATAGTTGCGGTTCCAGATGGGCTCAAAGATGGCGTTGGCAAAGCGGAAGAACAAGATGTTCTGCGCCGTCTTCCTTGCCCATGTAGTGGTCGATGCGGTAAATCTGGCTTTCGTCGAACACCTGATGGAGCACCTGGCTCAGCCGCTGGGCCGATTCCAGATCGTGGCCGAAGGGCTTTTCGACCACCACCCTGCTGGGGGCCTGGTCGGGCAATCCGCAGGCGCCCAAAGCCTGCACGATGGGGATGTACAGCGAAGGCGCGGTCGCCATGTAGAAAATCCGCTGGGCCTTGCCGCCGTCCAGTTCCTCCAGGGCCTTGCTCAGGGCGGCGTAGGTCTCCTGGGCCATCAAATCATCCCGGAAATAGGCGATGCGTTGGGCGAATTGCGCCCAGGCCTGCTCATCATAAGTCTCCGGCGAAAAGTTCTGCACCCCGGTGCGCAACCGCTCACGGAAACTCTCCTGGCTGTAATCGCGGCGCGCCACGCCGAGAATGCGCGTCCCTGAGGAGAGACGCCCCTTGAGCGCGTTGTTGTACAACGCCGGGATCAACTTCCGCCAGGTCAAATCCCCCGAAGCGCCAAAAATCACGATGGTGGTATCCATCCCCCTCACTCCCGTTTGACCGCATGACCGCCGAACTGGTGCCGCATGGCCGCCAGCACCTTGGCGGCAAAACTCTCCTCCTGACGGCTGACGAAACGCATCTGCAACGCCAGGGTGATGACCGGCGCCGGGACATCCAGGTCAATGGCCCCGAACACGGTCCAGCGGCCCTCGCCCGAATCGGCTACCCAGCCCTTGATATGGGCTAGATCGGGGTCCTCGGCCAGGGCACGGGCGGTGAGGTCGAGCAGCCAGGAGCGAATGACCGAGCCAAAGCGCCAGATTTCGGCAATCTGGTGCAAATCCAGGTCAAACTCCTGCTTGGACTTGAGGATTTCAAAACCCTCGGCGTAAGCCTGCATCACCCCGTATTCGATGCCGTTGTGCATCATCTTGACAAAGTGCCCCGCCCCCACCGGGCCCACATGGCCCCATCCGCGGTCGGGCGCGGGGGCCAGGGTCTCGAAAATGGGACGCAGATGCTCCACCGTCTCTTTGTCGCCGCCGCTCATCATGCTGTATCCCTCGGTCAGGCCCCACACCCCGCCGCTGGTGCCCACATCCACATAGCGGATGCCGCGCTCGGCCAGCACCGCCGCCCGTCGCAGGTCGTCCTTGTAGAAAGTGTTGCCGCCATCGATGACGATATCCCCGGCTGTCAACTGCTCGCCCAGGGCCTGCACCACGCTTTCCGTAGGCGCGCCAGCGGGCACCATCACCCAGACTACCCGCGGTCGGGCTTCCAACTTGGCCACCGTCTCCTCCAGGCTGAAGGCCGGGATCAACTCCGTCTCTGCCGCCAGGCGACGGGTGACCTCCGGCAAGCGATTGTAACCCATCACGCGGTGCCCTCCGCGCAACAAACGGCGGGCCATGTTACTTCCCATTTTTCCCAGGCCGACGATAGCCAGTTCCATCTCTCCTCCTTTACCTACCTTGCAGGTATGCCAACAGGCCTTGTAAGCCCAATACATAAGAAATCCAGCCAAAGCCGGACACGCTACCGATACACACCGGCGCAATCAGCGAGCGCTGACGAAAGGGCTCGCGGGCGAAAATGTTGGAGAGGTGCACCTCCACCAC
The DNA here is from genome assembly GCA_011176535.1 of Anaerolineae bacterium. Lineage (NCBI taxonomy): Bacteria > Bacillati > Chloroflexota > Anaerolineae > Anaerolineae bacterium. Next base: position 16,937 of record DUEP01000005.1, read on the forward strand.
AGGCAAGCCAATGGCGACCACGGCATCGCGCAGCGCCACCGAGGTGTGGGTATAGCCGCCAGGGTTGAAGACCACACCATCGGCCCCCTCCCGGGCGCGGTGCAGGGCCTCGATGAGGTCTCCCTCGCCGTTATGCTGCTCGGTGAACACCTCGAGGTCCCACTCCCGGCCCAGTTCGACCAGCCGGGCGTCGATCTCTTCCAGGGTCAACGCGCCGTACACCTCCGGCTCCCGAACGCCCAACAGGTTGAGATTGGGGCCATGCAACACCAACACACGATAGGTCATGGGGACCTCCCAGCCGTCTCGCCCAGCACGGCCTTGCGGGATTGGCCCCACAAATCCAGGGCCAGCGCGACCGTCTGGGCGTGAATCTCCACGGTATCCAGGATGGGACGGGCGTAACCGCCGCCCATGGTGAGCACCAGAGGCAAACGACGCCGCCGCACCGTCTCCATCACCAGGCGATCGCGGGCCAACAACCCCTCTCGGGTCAGGGACAAGCGCCCCAACCGGTCTCCCTCATAAGGGTCGGCGCCCGCGATGTAGAAGACGATGTCCGGGGAAAACCGCGCGAAGGCCAGGCGTAACCCTTCGTCCAGGGCCTGCAAATAGGCTTCATCGCCCGTGCCATCGGGCAGCCCAATGTCCAGATCGCCTGGGACCTTGCGGAAAGGGAAGTTATGCTCGGCGTGGATGCTGAAGGCGAAGATGGTGGGGTCGTTGCTGGTGGCCGCCGCCGTGCCGTCTCCCTGATGCACATCGCCATCCACCACCAGCACGCGCCGCACTAAGCCCGCCCGCTGCAGGACCCGCGCGGCCACGACGACATCGTTGAACACACAGTATCCCGCCCCATGGTCAGGGGCCGCGTGGTGGGTCCCGCCGCCCAGGTTGATGCCCAGGCCGCCCTCCAGCGCGGCGTAGGCCGCTGCAATGGTGCCGCCCACGCTGCGTCGGGTGCGCTCCACCAACTGGGGCGACCAGGGCAGGCCAATGCGCCGTTCCTCCGCCGGGGTCAATCGCCCTCGAAGCACCTTTTCCAGATAAGCAGACAGGTGCCCCAGGGCCAGTTCGTCCTCCGTGGCCGCCGTGGGCACCTGCAACACCTCCGGCGAAACCATGCCTCGCGCCAGTAATGTTTCCCGCAGCAGACGATATTTGACCTCGGGGAAACGATGGCCCGGAGGCAGAGGGAAGGTGAAGATGTCGTGATAGTAAATCATCCGCTCGTGCGCGTCTCCGGCTCATAGCGCAGCGTCCAGGCAACCACCAGGGCGCCCAACAATTCCCAGACCGCCACGCCAAAGAAAGCGGGAGGCATGACGCCCCGCCAAACGGCCAGAGTGAAGACGAGGAAAGTCAGCATCCGAAAGGGAACAGTCCAGCGGTAAAAGGGGACAAAACGGGCTCCGACAGCCAGCAGGTAGTACACGCCCATGTTGAAGGAGGCCATCGAAGAAGCGGTGAGGAAGGCGCGTGTCAAATCCACGCTGGCTCGCTGCGTGGGAGAGGGGGCCGGCAAGGAAAGCAACCGCAACACGGCTTCGGGGGAGATCAGCCCTACCGCGCCCAGGAGCAACGCCATCACGCCAAACACGGCCATGGCCCAATCGGCCGGGGTTTGTGGTTTACGGAGAGTGAAGGAACGGCTCATGCCTGCTCCCCTCCCTCCTCAAGTTTCTCGCGCAAAAACGCCTCCGCTTCCTCCATGGTGTCCACCATGATGAGCCGACGCACCACATTGGAAAAGATGTCCAGAAACACCTTGGCCAAACCGCGCGCCCCCACCACCACTTTATAACCGGCGTTGGGGTGTGAGGCGGCGGGCATGGTGCCAATGCGCGGCACCACGCTCAAAAAGTCGTTGGGCACCCCTGTCACCTCGCGCAGGTCGATGATGGTATGCACCTTGGTATCCGCCTGTTTGATGAATTCTCCCTCTTCCACCGTCCGGTCCAGGGCTTCATCCAGACTCACCGCGCCGGAAAACTTCATCACCAGCACCTGGAGCAGGTCCGGGTGCCAGAAAAGTTCTGAGGGCATGAGATAACCTCCAGGGAGATGGGATGTCACCAATGGTTCCAGTGGACGATTTCATCAAAGGGCCGCCGTCCGCCAGGGCGTGGGGGGCGACGCAGCACATTGGGATCGGCAGGGTACCCAAAGGAAAGAGCGATCCGCAAATGCCACTCAGGCGGAAAGCCCAGAATCTCGCGGGCCTTCTCCGGCTCGTAAATGCTGGCCAGGCAGGAGCCTACCCCCAACTCCCAGGCCGCCAGTTGCATGTAGGCCGCCGCCTGCCCGGCGTCGAACATGATAGTGAAGCGCTGCGCCGGGTCGGGGGTGAGAATGGCCACACCCAGGGCCGCGCCAGCAAGATGCCCGGCGTAGTGCCCACACTCCGAGAGGGCTTGGAGCACCGCTTTGTCGGTGATGGCGATAAAATGCCAGGGCTGGGTGTTCTTGGAAGATTGCGCCCGCCGTCCGGCGTTGAGAATAGCCCGGATGACCTCCTCGGGCAGCGGCTCGTCGCGAAACTTGCGCACCGCCCGCTTGGTGCGGATGGCTTCATGCACTTCCATGGCTCACTCCTGCTTGGGCGCACGGAACTTACGCCAGTAGCGCATCAGCCCGGCGACCGACATCCACGAGGGGTTGGCCGTCTCGTAAAGCCGATGCACCTCCTCGGAGACCCCATCGGCCTGGGCCTGACGACGCACCCATTCCATCAACATCTCGTGAAACTCGGTCTCCGTAGGCTCCTGGGGCATGACTTCTTCCAGGAAGGCCTCCACCCGGTTCAACTCGCGTTCGATGGCGCTCAAATGCCAGTCCACGTCTTCATGAGGACCAAAATGGGTGGGGATAATCACCCGAAAATCGGCTTCTCGCAATCGTTGCAGGCTCGCGCGCCACTTCTCCAAATGAAACTCCGGCGGCGGCATGGGCAGGCGCAGATGCCGTTGCCCCTGCAGACGCACGCCGCCAATGTCTCCGCTGAAGCACACATCCTCGTAAAGATACACATAGTGATGATAGGCGTGTCCCGGCGTATCCAGGACCAGGAACTTGCGTCCGTTGATGACGATCTCCTCCTCGTCCTGAACTACATGGATTTTCTCTTCGGGCACCGGGAGGAACTCGCCCCAGAGGGTGTCCATCTGATCGCCGTAAATGCGGCCGGCCGAGGCCAGCAATTTCTCCGGGTTGATCATGTGGGGCGCGCCCACGGGATGCACATGCACCACCGCCCCATGGCGCTGGGTCAACGCCCCGGCAGCGCCGGCGTGGTCCAGGTGGATGTGGGTGAGCAGCACATCGGTCACATCGTCCAGGGCGTAGCCGTGCTCGGCCAGAGCGCGTTTGAGGCCCTCCAGGGTCGAGCCCGGGCCCGATTCCACCAGAATCACGCCATGCTTGTGGGGGATGAGGTAACTGGCAATGGTGCCCGGCTGGCCCAGAAAGTCCAGATCCAGCGTGTAAAACTCGGCCATCGTTCACTCCTCCATTTGAAAATCATTTTACCGGGGCGCCTCGAACTCCGGCAGGACACGCCGCAACTGCACCGTGGGGAGGTGCCGACGCACAAAACAACGCCAGAAATTTCGCACGGTCTGCCGCAACATAAACCCCGGCGTCATGACGCGCACTTCCAGGCCCGTTCGTCCATCGGTGGCCGATGATGCCAGAAAAACGGCCCGCTCAGCGGGAATCTCCGGCGGTTGCGCCCAAAGGCACAAAATCCGCCCGTAGCCCTGCAACGGCCCTTCAAACCCGGCCACCACCGGCGTGTCCAGAAGCATCTCGGTCAACATCATGCCGGGGTTGAGCAGAAATACGCCCACACCACTCTGGCGATATTCCCGGGCCAGCGCCAGGGTGAACGAGCGCACCCACGCCTTGCTGGCACCGTACAAATTGAGCATAGGGACCGGCCCGCGTGTGCCCCGTCCGGCTATATTGAGCAACTTGCCGCGCCCCTGGCCCAGGAAGTGCCGCAGCGCCGCCACCGCACCGTAATACACGCCCAGAATGTTGGTGTGGATCATCCGCTCCCCATCCGCCACGGGGACATGCGCCGTGCCCCCGTAGGGGGAACTCACCCCGGCGTTGTTGACCCAGAGATCCAGGCGTCCAAAAGTGGATAAAGCGACCTCGAGCAGGGCTTCCACCTGCTCCCGTTGGGCCACATCACACCGGACCCCCAGAGCGGTCTCCGGGCCGCCCAATTGCTCCACCACCCGCTGGAGGGTCTCCGCGGAACGGGAAGCCAGCACCACCCGCGCCCCTTCGCGCACGAACGCCCGCGCCACCGCCAGCCCAAACCCCCGGCTTCCCCCGGTGATGACGGCTACACGCCCTAACAATCGTCCCACCCTGGCCTCTCTCACCGCTGGATGGCCTCGCTGGCCCGGTCCAGGGCAGCCACCTCGTCTTCGGTCAATCGCCAGCCCAGGGCGCCCGCGTTGCTTTGCGCCTGGGCCGCGTTTTTCGCCCCAGGGATGGGCACCGCGCCCTTGCACATCACCCAATTGAGGGCAACCTGGGCGGGTGTCTTGTTCCCGTGTCCCTGACCGATTTCGCGCAGCAGGCCGATCAAAGGCTGCAGACGCTCCAAAAAGGCCCGGGGGGAGCGCCGTCGCCTCGCCCCTGGCGGCGGATTGTCGGGCGTGTACTTCCCGGTCAGCAACCCTTTGCCCAGCGGGCTGTATGCAATCAGGGTAATGCCCTGTTCCCGGCAATATGCCAACAAGCCCTCTTGCTCCGGTTTGCGATGCAACAGGCTGAACTCCACCTGATTGGAGGCCAACGGCAGACCCATCTCTTCCAAAATGGCCTGGGCGCGCTTGGTTTGCGAGAGGTTGTAGTTGGACACACCGGCCGCACGCGCTAGCCCTGCCTGCACCGCCTCGCCCAAAGCCCGCACCCACACATCCATCGAGCGCGGCGGGAAGGGCCAGTGAATTTGATACAAATCCACCTGAGACAGGCCTAGGCGTTGCAAACTTCCTTCCAGCGCGCGCCTCAAAGCCTGGGGGCGCCACCGCCAGGGATATGGGAAAAACTTCGTCGCGATGACGGGGCGCGGTCCGTCTTCCGGAAGATCCGCCAGAAACTGGCCCAAAAAACGCTCCGATCGCCCGTTGCCATAGACCTCGGCGGTGTCGAAGAACAACACCCCCTCCTCTATGGCTACACGAAAGGCTTCTGCGATGTCCGCCGCGGTGTACGCCCGTCCGTACCCCCAAAAAAGGCGATCTCCCCAGGCCCAGGTCCCCAGGCCCAGAGGAGGGATGCGCACCTCTGTCTTCCCTAAAGGGATGTGTGGCTCTCCAGCCATGTCCGGCTCCTCCAACGCCCTGCGTCATGGGGTTGCTCTGATTATACATGGATTTCAAACAGAAACCCAGCCAAGTCGAGCAACCCATCGCCAAATCTACCCAAAACCCCGGCCTTTGAGTAAAATAGGAGATCCCTCGTCAATCAACACACTGGGCAAGGAGCGAAAATGAGCGCGAACAACGAGCGCCCCTACCTGACTCCCGAAGGGGCTCAACAGCTCAGAGAAGAACTGGAATACCTCAAAACCGTGAAGCGCCAGGAACTGGCCGAGCGTCTTCGCCAGGCCATCCAAATGGGCGATCTCTCGGAGAACGCCGACTACATCGCCGCCAAAGAAGAGCAAGGCTTCCTGGAAGGGCGCATTCAAGAACTGGAAACCCTGCTGCGGCGGGCCATCATCATCGAAAACAACGGACAGAAGGACACCGTGGACCTGGGCGCCACGGTGACCATTCAACAGGAAGGCTATCCGCCGGAGAGTTACACCATCGTAGGTCCCACCGAGGCCAACCCCGTGGAGGGCCGGATTTCCCACGAATCCCCCATCGGGAAGGCCCTGCTGGGGCACAAAGCCGGCGATGTGGTGGAGATCACCACCGCTTCCGGCACCTCCAGGGTCACCATCCTCCAGGTGGAATTTTAGCCTCTCCCAGCGTCTCAAAGGCGAAAAGCGCCCCGTACCTTGGGGCGCTTTTGTTTTGCCACGCCATTCGTGCTCCAGTGGGGCTAACTTTCCTCCTCTTCCTCCGCCGATTCCTTGCGCCAAACCGCCAGGTCCAGCGAGAGGCGCTCAAAATAACTGTGCTCCGGCAAGGCCCCCTCACCATAGGCCATATCCACCACGCGGGCGACCAACTGTAAGGTGGCCGTCTCCAACACCAGGGTCTGCCCCGGTTCGGCCAACACCAGTTCGCCCTTGGTGGCCAGCCGTTGCCGGGTTGCCTCGTCGTTGAAGGCATGTTCGCTCATCAACACCTTGGTCACCGTCTGGATGTCGTTCTTATCGAACAGCCAGACCTCAAAGGCGCTGACCTTCTTCGGCTCGCCCACGCCGATGGTGTCGGCGATGCCCACGCCGCACTCGCCCAAGAATTCCCCGGTAGGCGAGTCCACGCTATAGGATTCGTCAAACAAATCGTCCCCTTGCACATAAGTCGAGTTGAACTGGGCCAGCGGCGGCTCACGTCCTTCCGCAGCGAAGTCCGTGGATTCCAACTCGTTGGCAATTTGCTTTTCCCATTCCATCGGGGTGGCCGGCTCCCGTGGCGAGGCGATCCGTTGCCGCACCATGAAAATTATCGCCGCCACCACGGCCAGCAGCACCAGAAGTCCTACCAGGATGAGGAAAATGCCCAAAATCCCCAGCCGGCCCTTCTTCGCCGCAGCGGCGGGCGTGGCCTGGTCGCCCGGTTGTTCACCCTGGGTTCCGGCGGCGACAATGGCCGCGAAACTTTCTATCTGGGCCGGGTTTTGCTTCCCCGGGTTCTGCCGCAGCATATCCAGCACCTGGGGGGCCTTGTCTCCCAGGGCCTGGTAACGCTGTCGGGCCAGGTCGGCATCCTGGTTCAGCACATATGAGTCCACCGCCATACGCAGATAATCGACCTGGTAGTCCGCGCGCAAATGAGCGGGGGCAGCATTGGTCCATTTCACCGGCCATAGCCACCACCCCAAGACCACCAATCCGATAAACAACCCGACCACAAAAGCCAGACCAGCGACGACCGCGGGGCGGTTCAAGAGGGCTTTCAACTTTTCCATGGCTCCACGCTCCTGTGTGGTGAAAGACTGCTTACAGCGAGGCTCTTCCCTGTGCTTCCTTTATTGTAGACCAATTTAGAGGGCAACGCAAATGACGCCGTCCTCAGCATTGCAAAATCCATGCCAACTCAATCGGTTGCCGGTGTCTCTTGAGGCGTGGTTTCGCTTGGGAGTTCGTCCAGGGCAAAGGTGGCCTCGCAAGAGAGGCACCGGGCCTGGCGCTTGTTGGCCTGCACCAGAAGCCCGCCACATTCAGGGCACGGCGTGGGCAGCGGTAACTTCCACGAAGTGAAGTCGCACTTGGGATAGTTGGAGCAGCCGTAGAACACCCGCCCACGGCGCGTCCGCCGACGCACCAAATCGCCGCCGCATTGGGGACACTTAACCCCGATTTTCTCCAACCACGGCTCGGTGTAGCGACACTTGGGGAAGTTGCTGCAACTGATGAACTTGCCGTAGCGGCCCCAACGCACCACCAACTCGCCGCCGCATTTGGGGCACTTACGCCCGATGGGCTCCGGCCCCTGTTTGTTTTCGGGCATTTTCTCTTCGGCTTTCTTGACTTTGGCGCTGAATGGCTCATAGAACTCGCGCACCACCTCCACCCAGGGGCGCTCACCAGCGGCAATCCGATCCAAATCTTCTTCCATGCGCGCCGTAAAGCCCACATCCAACACATCGGGGAACCATTCCACCAGCAGGTCGTTGACCAGCCGCCCCGTCTCGGTGGGGATGAGCCGTTTGCCCTCGCGGCGCACATAGCCCCGCTGCTGCAGGGTGGAGAGGATGGGCGCATAGGTCGAGGGCCGTCCGATGCCGTACTCCTCCAGGGTGCGCACCAGGGTCGCATCTGTGTAGCGCGGCGGCGGCTGAGTGAAATGCTGCTCGGGAATAAGCCGCACCAGGGTTTGAGGCTGCCCTTTCTGCAAATCCGGCGGAATGTCCCCGGTATCCCCATTGGCTTCCTTGCTGTCCTCGTCTTTGGCTTCTTCATACACGACCAGAAAACCGGGGAAGCGCAGCACCGACCCGGTCGCCCGCAGCAAATAGGTATGTTCGCCCTCCTTGCCGGTGATTTCCACCGTGAGCGTATCGTAAAGCGCCGGGGCCATCTGCGACGCCACAAAACGCGCCCAGATGAGTTTGTACAGCCGGTACTGGTCACGGGTGAGGTAAGGCTTGATCTTCTCCGGCGTGCGGTACACCGAGGTGGGACGAATGGCTTCGTGAGCCTCCTGTGCCCGTTGGGCCCGGGTGCGGTATCTGGGCGGTTTATCCGGCAGGAACTTTTCGCCGTGCTGCTCACGAATGAAGCGCCGCGCTTCTTTCTGCGCCAGCGTGGAGACATTGGTCGAATCGGTGCGCATGTAGGTGATCAGACCCGTGGTGCCGCCCTCGCCCACATCCAAACCCTCGTACAACTGTTGGGCGATGGACATGGTGCGCTGTGCCGTGAAGCCCAGGCGGCGGGAAGCCTCTTGCTGCATGGTGCTGGTGGTGAAAGGAGCACTGGGACGGCGGCGGCGCTGCCCCGGCTGCACCTTGGTTGTCACATACGAAGCCTTTTCCATGCTCTGCAGCACAGGCTGCACCTCGGCCTCGCTGCCCAACTCCGGCTCCTGCCCATCGAGGCGCACCAGGCGGGCGACGAAGGTCTTGTCCCTCCCCTCGGGGCGGAACTCGGCGGCAATCGTCCAGTACTCCTTGGGGACGAACTGTTCGATTTCCCGCTCGCGCTCGACGATAAGCCGCAGCGCCACCGACTGCACCCGCCCGGCCGAAAGGCGCCCTCGCACCTTGCGCCACAACAGGGGGCTGAGGCTGTAGCCTACCAGGCGATCCAGAATGCGGCGGGCTTGTTGAGCGTTGACCAGGTGCATGTCAATGCCCCGCGGATGGGCAAAGGCCTCCTCGATGGCCGGTTTGGTGATCTCATGGAAAACCACCCGCTTGACACGCTGGGGGTCCATTTCGGCTGCTTCCATGAGATGCCAGGCGATGGCCTCGCCTTCCCGGTCGGGGTCTGTGGCCAGGTAGATCTCCTCGGCTTTCTTGGCCAATTCCTTGATTTCCTTGACCACCGGCCGTTTCTCATTGGGCACGCGGTACTTGGGCTTGAAGCCGTGCTCCACATCCACGGACAACTGCGAACGCAGCAAGTCACGCACATGCCCCACCGAGGCCTTGACCGTGTAGCCTTTTCCCAAATATCGGCCCACGGTGCGGGCCTTGGCCGGCGACTCGACAATGACCAACTTTCCTTTGCCTCGCGACTCCCGACGCTTCTTCTTTGTCTTTGGTGGTGGGGTCAGCCCCTCATGGGCCGGCGTACGGCCCATCCGAAAAAGCGTCGTGCCGCACACCGGGCAGGTCCCTTTCGTGGCCGGCGTGCCCGAGGCCGTAAACGTCGGTGTGGGGTCCTGCATTTCGCGCTTGGTTTTGCACTTGACACAATAGGCTTCCAAGGTTGCCTCCCTGTCTAAAGATATCGATCTTCGCCCTGGTCACGCAACTGCCTGACCACTTCACGCACGCGTTGCGCCTGCTCCCGGGAGCAGATCAGCATGACATCACCCGTATCCACCACAATGAGATCACGGACACCAATGGTCACAATAAGGCGTTCCACTTCAGAGCCCACCAGATCGTTGGTGTACACCAAGACACCCTCGCTGTCCAGGCTGATGTGCTTGCCGCCAAAATTCAAATTTCCTGCCTCATCCGGTGTCAGTATCTCAAAGAGAGACTCCCAACTACCCACATCACTCCAGCCCACACCCCCGGCCGGGATCACCGCCACCTGGCGGGCCCCCTCCATCACCCCGTAGTCCACGGTCTGTATCTCCAGGCCGGGCCACACCYTTTGAATGACCTGCTCGCGCTGRGGTGTGGCCCACGCCCSCTCGATYTCGAGCAATCCYTSGTACAACCYGGGCATCTGGCGYTGGATCTCAGCCAAAATGGTCTCCRCCCGCCAGACGAACATCCCCGAATTCCAGGAGTGGCCGCCCTGGGCCAGCATCGCCTCGGCCTGCTCGCGCGGCGGCTTCTCTTTGAAGCGCYGGACCCKATACGCCTCCAGRCCCTCGTARGTRCCCAGAGACTCCCCTCGTTGGATGTAGCCGTATCCGGTGGCGGGATAAGTAGGCGTGATGCCCAGGGTGRCCAGMAAGCCCTCCTGAGCCACTTCGTAGGCGGCCCGGAGCAACTGCTGAAAGCGTCCGACATTCCGCACGAAGTGGTCCGAAGGCAACACCGCCATCACGGCCTCGGGGTCGCGCTGTTTCAGTGCCACGGCCGCCAAACCTACCACCGAGGCCGTACCGCGCGGGGCCGGTTCCAGCAAATAATTCGCCGGGGGAACCTGAGGAGCTTGCTGCTGGAGGGCGGCGGCCTGGTCTTCCACGGTGACCACAAAAATCTGCTCCGGCGCGAAGAGCCCCTGCAATCGGGCTACCGTGGCCTGAAACAGAGTATCCCCTCCCAAAATGGCCAGCATCTGTTTTGGCCGGGCGCGGCGGGAAAGCGGCCACAGCCGCGTGCCGCCGCCACCTGCCATGATCACAGCGTAGTAGTGGGGCTTCATACCTCCTCCACACGGTACGAGGTTCCTGCTTCGCCCAGGCGCACATAACTCATGCTGCCCACCTGGCGCACCAGACCTTTAAGTTCCAACAGGGCCAGCGTGGCCAGTACTTCCTGCACTGGCAGGCCCGCCTGGGCGCTGAGGTCATCCACATGCACCGGTTCGGCGCCCAGGAACTTGAGCACCTGCTGCTCGCTGGGCGACACTTTCAGCACCCGCCGGGCCTCCCGCCGCACGGGCAGTAGGGACAACTCCAACGCCTCCAGCACCTCCTGGGGGCGCAGCAGCGGGCGGGCGCCTTGCTGGATCAGCCAGTTGGTTCCCTGGCTCTGAGGCGCGTAAATGCTTCCGGGCACGGCAAACACCTCGCGGCCCTGGTCGGCGGCAAAGGAAGCGGTGACCAACGCACCACTTTTCATCCCGGCCTCGACGATCACCACCGCCAGCGCCAGCCCGGAGATGATCCGGTTGCGGGGCGGGAAGTTGGCACCTTCCGGCGGGGTTCCCGGCGGATAATCGGAAACCAAGGCCCCGTGCGTCAAAATACGTTCAGCCAGGCGACGGTGCTCCGGGGGATAAATCCGATCCACCCCCGAACCCAACACAGCGATGGTGCGTCCGCCGACCTCCAACGCAGCCTTGTGGGCCAGGCCATCCACCCCGCGGGCCAACCCACTGACCACCGTCACGCCGTGGCGGGCCAGCGTCTCGGCCACCTCCAAAGCCACCTGGCGGCCATAGGGCGTGACTTTGCGGGTGCCCACCACCGCCACGGCCCAATCGTCCTCGGGGCGCAACGCGCCGCGGATATACAACACAGGGGGCGACTGAGGGATATGCCGCAGGCGCTGGGGATACTCCTCATCTTCCCAGGTGAGCACCCGAATGCCCTGCGCCTCCCAACGGGCCACCAAACCGGGCAAATCCACCGTGGCCCGTAAACGCACCAGGCGGGCGACCAACTCAGCCGAAAGACCGGCCTCCCGCCAGCGGGCAGGAGGCGCCTCCCAGGCGGCCCGCAGGCTGCCAAAGGTCTCCTGCAAGCGACGAAATCGCGCCGGGCCAATCCCTTTGACCAGATGAAACCCCACCCAACACAGGCGCTCGTCCTCCACCGCCCCTCCCTCGAGCCAGCCTCTATTATAATGAAGCAACGCGGGCAGCATACCACACCCTCAGCCTCCATGTCAAGCACAAAGGAGAGATTTTCATTGACACACCTGCCGCTCCCCAGTATAATGGGGCGGCCCTGAGCGCAGGCATGCTGTGCCTCAGGGGGGTTGTATTCCAACTTCCCCGTTGCGTGGCCCATTTTGGCGACGGCAACGGCGAAGTGAAGTCTGGAGGAATCCGTATGAAATATGCTATCATCGAACAAGGCGGCAAACAATACAAAGCCGTCCCCGGCAGCACCATCGAGGTCGACCGCCTTCCCCTTGAGGAAGGGAGCGCCATCGAACTCGATCAGGTGCTGCTGGTGGCCGACGGGGAGCAAATCCTCGTGGGCGACCCCGTCGTGGCGGGAGCCAAGGTCAAAGCCATGGTCGATGCCCACATCAAAGGGCCAAAGATCATCGTCTTCAAGTACAAACCGCGCAAGCGCTACCGCCGGAAGAAAGGCCATCGCCAGCAATACACCCGCTTGCGCATCCAGGATATTGTGGTCGGGTAATCCCAAGGGTAAGGAGTGGAGTTATGGCTCACAAAAAAGGTGGCGGTTCCAGCCGCAACGGTCGAGATAGCGAATCCAAACGCCTGGGTGTGAAGAAATTCGGCGGTGAGTTCGTTCGGGCGGGCAACATCCTGGTTCGCCAGCGGGGCACCAAGATTTACCCAGGCGCCAATGTGGGCATGGGGAGCGATTACACCCTGTTCGCCAAGATTGACGGCGTGGTGGTTTACAAAACCATCCGTGGCAGACGCAAACAGGTCAGTGTGCTCCCCCTGGCGGAAAACTAACTCCTCGATGTTCAACGGGAAGGAAGAGATATGAAACAGGGAATTCATCCAAAGTGGTACCCTGATGCGAAGGTCATCTGCGCTTGCGGCAACACCTGGACCACGGGCGCCACGGTTCCGGTGATTCACACCGATGTGTGCTCCAAATGTCATCCTTTCTTCACGGGCGAGCAGCGCATCGTGGATACAGAAGGCCATGTGGATCGCTTCCTGCGTCGCCTGGAGGCCCACAAGAGGTATGTGGCCGAGCAAGAGGCGCGCAAGGCAGCCCGCACCTCCCCCGAGCGGCCCTTGACCGATTTCGGCCTGAGCAAGCGGGCGGTGGACGCCCTGGCCAAGGCAGGCATCACCAAGGCCGGCCAGGTGCTCGAAAAACTAGCCGAGGGGCCCAAGGCCCTGTTGGAGATCGAAGGGTTTGGCCACAAGTCGCTGGTGGACCTGAAAAAAGCCCTGCGCCGCGAGGGCTACGAACTGTCCCCTGAGGCCGATGAAGTGGTGGCCTGAATCTATCCGGGAAAACCAACCCCGCGGAGGGAGATATTCCCTCCGCTTTTTCTTTCCTCCTCTGGCGCCAAAATCGGTATAATAATCCCAAACGCCGGGACAACCGACCGATGAGTATCCTTCAGGTGCGCCCTTTTCTTTACCAAATCCAACTGCTGGGGGTCAACGCCTACCTGTTGGTGGATGAAGACGACCTCACCCTGATGGCCTTCTACCTTCCCCACCACGGCATTCTCTTTGCCGGGGAGGCCACCCGCCATCGGCGCGGGCAGATGGTGGTCTCCCACAGGATCAACACCTGGGAGCAAGAGCAAGCTTGCCGCTCGACCCGCCGTCTAGCCGAGTTGCGTCCCATCCTGGTCTGTCCGGGCTATCGCTGCGTTGTTCACCGGCCTCACCTGCCCCTTTGCTAACATGACCCAAGCCCTCTTTCGGCTCTACGGCATCCTGGAAGACTTCCTCCCCGCCCAGCAGCGCGGGAAGGTCATCCCCGTCACCTTTAGCGGCCCCCAATCAGTGAAGCACCTGCTGGAAGGGCTCGACGTGCCCCACCCCGAAATCGGCCAGGTGTACGCCAATGGGCAGCCCGTTTCCCTGGATTACCTGGTCCGCCCAGGGGACTACATCGAAGCCCACCCCACCCCCAACGGTCATCCCGGCACCGAGGACATTCGCTTCGCCCTGGACGGCCATTTGGGACGGCTGGCCGCTTACCTGCGCCTTCTGGGTTTCGACACCTGGTATCAACCCCAGGTGGATGACCCCGAACTGGCGCAACGGGCCGCGGCAGAGGAGCGCATCCTGCTCACCCGCGATCGGGACCTGCTCAAACGGAAAATTGTGCGCCATGGCTACTGGATACGCCATCTGAAGCCCGAAGCGCAACTCCGCGAAGTGGTGGAACGATTCGCCCTGCGCGAACATGCCCGGCCCTTCCAGCGATGCCTGGCCTGCAACGGCCTGTTGGAGCCCGTGCCCAAAGCGGAGATTGTGCACCTGCTCCAGCCCCTGACCAAACGATACTTCGACGAGTTCCACCGATGCCCCCAATGCGGGCGCATTTACTGGCAAGGCTCTCATTACCAACGCCTGGAGCGCCTGGTCAACGCCATCCTCATCCCCAAGGACAGGTCATCGTGAAACTTCCTTTGCTTCGCTCGGCGGCTTTCCTGCGGCGCGTCAACCGTTTTCGCGCCGAGGTGTTCATCGATGGCTCCTATGCCGCCGCCCATGTGCCCAACTCCGGGCGCTTGACGGATCTGCTTCGGCCCTATGTGCCGGTGTATGTGCACCCCGCCACCAGACCGGGGCGCAAGACGGCTTACGATTTGCTCCTGGTGCAATACACCGATCAGGTGTTGGTGTCCATCGACGCCCGCCTGCCCCCCAAATTGTTTGCCGAAGCGCTCCCCACCGGTCTGTTCGACGGCTGGTTGAGAGCCCCCGGAGACCAATGGGAGGTGCAAACCGAACCGGCCCATGGAGAGGGCCGCCTGGACCTGTACCTGAGCGGTCCTCAAAACAGCGCCTGGTGGATCGAAACCAAATCAGTCACCCTGGTCAATCGCGGCGTGGCCTTGTTTCCCGATGCACCGACCGCCCGGGGCCGCCGCCACCTGGCCGATCTATGTGCCCTGGCACAGCGTGGTCAGCGGGCGGCGGTCATCTTCCTTGTGCAACGGCCCGACGCCGAATCCTTCGCCCCGCATCCGGAAGCCGACCCCAAATTCCCCGCCGTGCTCCAACAGGCGGCGGATTGTGGCGTCGCGGTGCACGCCTACACCTGCCGGGTGAGTCTCACCCACATCGAAATCGAGCGCGCAATCCCGGTCTCCCTGACGCCCCCTCGCGATTGAGCCAACCCCGGAAAATGTGTTAAACTAACCACCCAAACCTTTCTTGGAGTGGCAAGAGACCTATGGCCAACACCATCACCCTGCTTCGCTTTCCCCTGCTGTTCCTCTATGTCGCCCTTCTTTACTACGGGAACTTCACCGTCCGCCTCTGGTGCGTGCCTTTCATCCTCTTGATCATCCTTATGGACTCGGTGGACGGCATCATCGCCCGCGCCCGGGGGGAAACCAGCCTGCTGGGTTCGGCCCTGGATATCGCCACCGATCGCACGCTGGAAGTGATGTTGTGGGTCGTTTTTGCCCACCTGCGGCTCATCCCCGTCATCGTTCCCCTGATTTTCATCGTGCGCGGCACCACGGTGGACGCTATCCGTGCCGTGGGCATGAGCAGCGGCAAACCGCCTTTCGAGCAGTTACGCTCGCCCCTCAGTCGCTTTCTGGTGGCCTCACGCTTCATGCGCAGCAGTTTCGGCTTCATCAAAGCCATGGCTTTCGCCCTGCTCACGGCCGACCTGGCCTTGCACACCCCCAACGCACCCTGGACCTCCTGGCAACACCCCATCCATGTGTTGGCGCTGGCGTTCACCTGGGCCGCCGTGCTCTGGTCGCTGGCCCGGGGCATTCCGGTCCTGGCCGAAGGGGTCAGTTTGCTCAAAGAACCTCCCCAGGGGGCGGCACATTGACGTCCGGCGCAGCCACGCCCTGAGCCTCCATGGGGAATCATCGCACCATCTTCCCTCAAAGGATTGCCCCATATGGATCTGCAAGCCTTCACCAACAGCCGCTACGGTGTTGCTTTGGCACTCTTTCTGGCGCGCAGTTTGCCGCCCTGGGCGGGCTATTGGGTAGGCCGCCGACTGGCCAATTTGATCTATCGGTTCCGCCACTCGACCATCGTGCAGGCGGTACGGGTGAACCAGTATGTGGTTTCCAGGGGCAAACTACGCGGTGCCGCCCTGGAAGCGCGCGTGCGCCAAGTGCTCCACCACGGGGCTCGTTGCCAGTACGACTTCTACCATTACCTGGCCGACCCCCAGGCCATTCGGGCCAAAGTGCACCTCGACGAAAAGGCTCTCGACCTGATCCAACGCTCCCAAAAGGCCCAACGAGGCGTGGTCGTGGTGGCGCCCCATTTGAGCAACTTCGACCTGGGCATGCTGGCCATGGGCTACAGCGGCTTGCAGGCGCTGGTCCTGGCCATTGCCTCCCCCACCAGCGGCTACCAATGGCAAAACGAAATTCGCCAACGCAGCGGCCTGGAGGTGACCCCCATTGGCCCAGACACGTTGCGGGACGCCCTGCGTCGGCTACGCCAGGGGGGCGTGGTCGCCACCGGGGTGGACCGTCCGGTACCGGGCAAAAAAGAGACGCTCACTTTCTTCGGACGGCCGGCGGCCCTCCCTGTGGGCCACGTGCGCATGGCCATGGACGCCCAGGTACCCATTCAGGTGATCAGCATCTCGATGACGCCTGACGGGCAATACCACCTCCGCCTCTCCGAGCCCATCGAAATGGAACAAACAGGCGATCGCAAACGCGATATCCGGGCCAACGCCCAGCAGGTGCTGGCCGAGGTCGAAGCACACATCTGCCAACACCCGGAGCAATGGCTGATGTACTACCCAGTTTGGCCCGATGCTCTGCAGGAGCTGACATGAACGGAACAGGCTGGATGCTCCTCGGCGGGACGCTGTTCGTGCTGGGTCTGGCCCATCGTCTGCCGGTGGCGGCGCAGGCCGACACCCGCCTCTTCGTTCTCCTCCATCGCCCCCTGAGCCGAGGGCGCTGGCCTCGCTTTTTCCGTGTGCTCTGGCTGTGGGGCACCTCCCCACCCACCCTGGCCTTTCTCCTGGTGCTGGCGTGGCGGTTGAGGCCCTGGTGGGCCGCGCCGGCGATCTACCTGCTGGCCGCCGCCGGAGAGCGGGCCGTCAAGTTGACTTTGCGCCGACCACGCCCCTTCCGCGCTTTGCCCGAGGCCCACCTGCAGCAGCCGCGCGTGCCCCACGACCCATCCTTCCCCAGTGGCGATGCATTGCGGGTGTGGTTCCTGACGCTGACCCTCAGCGCAACGTTTCCCGGCCAAACCTGGTTGCCCCCGCTGCTCGCTCTCCTGGCCTTACTGGTCTCGCTGGGACGCATCGCCTTGGGAGCGCACTACCCCCTGGATGTGCTGGCCGGGAGCGGGTTGGGGCTTTTGTCCGGGGGCGCTGTGTTGTGGCTCCTGGGGATGGGATGATCCCCCGGGGAGCGCCCTGCCCCAGGGTTCAGATCCAACCCCCAAGTCCGGCAAACTGAACCCGTGGGAAACGAACCGTCCCCTGGGAGGGGACTCCTCCCAGGGGCTGTTGCTCGTTCCCCTCCCGGCATCAGGTTGCCTCTTCAGGAACGCCGACGAACACTTTACCGTTCTCGACGCGCACCGGGTAGGTGGCAATGTCCACCACGGCCGGCGGCGCGAGCACCTTGCCCGTGCGAATGTCAAAACGGGCAAAGTGGCAGGGGCAGATGATCTCGTACCCCTCCAGATCCCCTTCGCCCAGGGAACAATCCTCGTGGGAGCAGGTGTCGTCCACGGCGAACAATTCACCGCTCACATTGAAAAGCGTGATGAGAAACCCCTCGATTTCGAGCAGCAACCGCTCTCCCGGGGGGATCTCATCCAGAGAAGCTACCTCATAAAAAGTATACCGTGTCTCAGCCATGGCTCACTCCACCAAATCGTCGCTGACTTGCTCCTTGCTCAACCCATACACCCCAGCCTTGAGCACTTTCAGGGGCAGCAAAGCACACTTTAAGCGCACCGGGCCCAACTGAATGCCCAGCAAAGCGAGGATGTCCTCTTTGGTCAGGGCTTTGAGCTCATCCAGGGTTTTACCTTGAATGTGCTCCATGAGCAAATCGGCCGAGGCCTGGGAGATAGTGCAACCGTGACCATCGAAGCGGGCAGCCCGGACCCGCCCCTGTTCATCTACCTGCAGTTCGATATGGATATGATCCCCACAGGTGGGGTTGTCGTCTTCAAACACAATGTCATGGGGATCGAGGCGCCCACGAAACCGGGGATTTTTGTAGCGGTCGATGATCACTTCGCGGTACAAGTCTTCCATAAAAGCCTCCGAGGGGAAATTTAGCCAAACATCTCTTTGACCTTGTAAAGGGCATCCATCAGTTTATCTACTTCCTCCGGCGTGTTGTACAGATAGAAACTGGCGCGCGCGGTGGCCAGAACACGGAACTGCGCGTGCAAGGGCTGGGCACAGTGATGACCGGCCCGCACAGCAATACCGTAGTAATCCAGCACCTGGGCCACATCATGAGGATGGGCCTCCTCAAGCCAAAAGGCGAACACGGCGCCTTTGTGCTCGATATCCGGACCAAAGATGCGCAGGCCGGGCACCTCGCGCAGTCGCTCCAGAGCATAAGCGCCAATGGCGTGCTCATAGGCGGCGATTTTGTCCATGCCAATCGCATTCAGGTAGTCGATGGCCGCGCCCAGACCCACCGCCTCAGCGATGGGAGGCGTGCCCGCCTCAAACTTATGCGGCACTTCATTGGCCACGAAGGAGCGCAGTTCCACCCGCCGGATCATGTCGCCGCCCCCCAGGAAAGGCGGCATGGTTTCGAGCAAATCGCGACGGCCATAGAGCACACCCACGCCCGTAGGCCCCAGCATCTTGTGCCCCGAAAAGGCCATAAAATCTACACCCAAGGCCTGCACATCCACCGGCACATGGGGGACCAACTGGGCGCCATCCAGCAACACCACCGCCCCAGCCTCATGGGCCTGACGGGTGATCTCCGCCGCTGGGGTGATGACTCCCGTGACATTGGACATGCCGGAAAAAGCCACCATCTTGGGCTCCATGGCCAACAGGCGGGGCAAGGCGTCCAGATCGAGCAGCCCTTCCGGGGTGACGGGCATAAACTCCAGGCGAATGTCGCGCTCGGCAGCGAGGATCTGCCAAGGCACCAGGTTGGCGTGATGCTCCATTTCGGTGAGCAGCACCACATCGCCCGGTTGGAGGTTGGCGCGGCCCCAGGCATAGGCCACCAGGTTGATGGCCTCGGTGGCGTTGCGCACAAAGACGATCTCGCGGGGAGAAGCCGCGTTGATGAAGCGCGCCACCTTCGCCCGGGCTTCTTCATACGCCGCGGTAGCCTCTTCGGCCAGCGTATGGATGCCGCGATGGATATTGGCGTTGTGATGAAGGTAGAAATCCGCGACGGCCTCGACCACCTGGCGCGGCTTCTGGCTGGTGGCCGTGGAATCCAGGTAAACCAAGGGCACCCCAGGGCGCACCTCACGCTGCAACACCGGGAAATCCTGCCGAATGCGGGGCACATCAAGGATAGCGGAGAAATCAGGTTTGGGCATAGGGCCTCCTTTAGAAACCGTAGAATGCATCACACAGTGCCAGGTTGTGGATGTAGGCAATACAGTCCTCCAAAGTCACCTCTTCGATTTCTGCTCGAACCACCTCGGTTACTTTGACGAACAAACGCTCACCCAGAGAGTGCAAATAGGCCTGCGGCGAAAGCGGAACACCTCGGTGTTGAAGCATTTCAGCCAGCCGCTGGTAATAGGCTTGTTCCCACTCTTCTTCGGTGCGTGGGGCCGCCTCACGAATCCACTCGGAAACCGGGCCCACACTGCGCTTTTTGTTCAACCCCCAACGGTTGGTAGCCATGTTGAGAATCCACTCTTTAGCCATGTCTTCCATTCCCTCGTTGTTGCCGCTCCTGCCATAGCGTGGCAAAACGACGAGACAACCGGTGGGCTTCGCCGCTGGGTCGGGCCAGCCCCGCTTTCAACAAATAGGCATTGACGAAAATCCGATTCTTCAAATACACATAGGCTCGTACCTGTTCGGATTTCTCAACAGCGTGCTCGGGGGCGTCGAACTTGAGGAACACCTGTTTGCCATACAAATAACGCTGCGCATAAGCCGCAAACCCCTCGCTATCCGTGACCTCAACTCCCAACAGCCTTACCCGCAGGTCCGTGTCGAGGACCAGGGTCCCATCCGCCTCAGCACGGCGCACCCGATAAAGCGCCTTGGGGCCAAAGCGTAATTTATCTGGCGAGACCTTTGGTCTGGCATCCTGGATGCGAGGCGTATAATCCACCGGTGGCAAAGGGGGGTTTTCGTGACGGACTTCGAAACGCATATGCGGCCCAAACATGGGCGAAACCACGGCAGCCAGACGCTGCCGAATGACCTCCACAAAACGAGGATTGATTTCATACCCCACAGTATTTCGTCCCAAGCGTACCGCCTGCTCTAAAGTAGTGCCACTACCCGCGAAGGGATCCAACACCGTTTCGCCCACAAACGAGAACATGCGAATCAACCGCCGGGGCAATTCAGGCGGGAACACGGCTTCGTGCTCCACCTGGCGGGCCCCACCAAAGGCCCAATGAGCACTAAAGTAAGTTTTCCACTCCTCTTTGCTCAATTGGGAGGCCTCCTTGACCTCTGCAGGTACACGCAGGCTTCGCCCAGGCTTTTTGAAAAGGAGAATGTACTCGTAGTCAATTTCCACAATGCCATTCGGTGGGAAGGGATACGACCCCATGACCGTAGCCCCACCCGTAGTGTTCATGGTGGTGCGCTTTTGCCAGATAATAGCGCCCAGGTAATCGAAACCGATTTGCTCGCATTGAGCAATCACCTCGGCATGCAACGGGATGACCTTGTAACGCCCATAAACAACGGAACGAGCAAATTGATCGCCGATGTTGATGCATAACCGGCGACCTGGACGCAACACACGGAAAGTCTCGGCCCACACACGATAAAGGTCCCGCAAATACTCATGCAGGCTTTGCCCATAGCCCAACTGGCCCGGTACACCATAATCCTTGAGATGCCAATAGGGCGGCGAAGTGACCACCAGATCAATGCTGCTATCGGCCAGTTCGGGCATCACGCGGCTATCCGCCTGCACAATCCGAATTTCGAGGCTGCTCAATCTTCCTCCCGATAATACCGGTCTTCCCGCGTCCAGGAGAGGCCGCTGGGAGCGCCCTTAGATTTTACCAGCAGCGTCTGGTATACCTCGTGGCGCCCTTTCGCAAAATTGTGCGCCGACCCCGACATGAACAACCGCAATATGCGGTAGGTCGTCTCGTCAGCGATGCTCACCGCTTCTTCGTGGTGAGCATCTAGGCGGTGCACCCAGTGGCGCAGGGTAAGTGCGTAGTGCTCCCGCAGGCTTTCCACATCACGGACCTCAAAACCCACTTCCTGCGCCGCCTGGAGGGTCAGCCAGATGGGAACCAACTCCCCGTCGGGGAAGACCTAGCGATCGCTGAAAGTGCCTCGTTGCCAGGGGCGATTAGCGTTACGGGCGATAGCATGGTGAGGAACACGCTGCCCGGCTTGAGAAGGCGATACGCCTGCTGGAAGTACACGGGAAGCACCTCCTCGCCCACATGCTCGAACATGCCCACGCTGACCAGTTTGTCGAAAGCTTCCACTTCATCCATTTCGCGGTAATCGCGCAGTTCCACGCGTGCCTTGCCTTTCAGGCCCTCACGGCGGATCCATTCTTGCGCCCAACGATATTGGTTCTCGCTCAAGGTGATCCTCACCGCTTCTACACCGTAATGTTTGGCCGCATGGATGACCAGCGCTCCCCAACCGCAACCGATGTCCAACAATCGCTCACCAGGTTGCAAACACCACTTGCGGCAAATGTAATCCAGTTTCTACTCCTGAGCGGTATCAATGTCTTCCTCACCGGTGCGAAAGTAAGCGCACGAATAGACCATATTCCTGTCCAACCACAAGGCATAGAACTCACTGGGCACATCGTAGTGATATGCGGATAGCCTCCCGGTCGCGTTGGATGCTGTGCCGCTTGCCGCGCAAGCGGGCCATCCGCCAACGCCGGATTTCGGGCCTGAGCCGGCGATGCAACATGCGCAAAAGGCGAGCCTTTTCTCCCAAGCGATCGGCGACCGGGAACACGGCAAAGATATCTCCTTCGATGTTAAAATCGTCGTAGATGTACGCTTCCCTCAGTCTCAAATCGCTGGACACATCGCTGAACATCCGCCGCAAGGCGGCCGCATGTTTGAGCACCAATGTAAAGGCCGGGCTCTCGGTCTCGTCGGGCCATTCGCTTCCGTCCCAAAAACGCACGGCCAAGGGACGCGGGTACAAAGGGGCAAACAGAGCCTCCAAAAACTTTTGCGCGCTCTGCAGCTGAAGAGGCCCTGATCTGGGTAGCCATCTTTTTCCTCCTCTTTCCTCAACACTGCCGCGGTTCATAACAAATCCCCCACACGAAATATACCACCGCCCAGCGAAGAGTTCAACCAGTCGCCGACCGGGGCCAAGTAGTTCTTTTCCGCCAGGGGCACCCTCCCTTCCCACCGGGGGAAAGCACGCCAACCGAGAGCCACAAGCCGCGCCTGGCCTCAAACCCCATCAAGCCCACCACAACAATGCAAAGCAAGCCCTCCCCGCCGAGCCCCCACCTCCGGAAAGCCCGAGGCGGCCTGCTCCTGGTGGAGCAAGCCGCCCACACAGCCTCGCCCTCAGCCAATCAGGCCCAACTCCCAGCCCACCTTGTGGAAAACCTCCAGCACCCGGTCCAACTGGGCGTCGGTGTGGGTAGCCATGTATGAGGTGCGCAACAGGCTCCTGTTGGGCGGTACGGCCGGGGGCAGCACCGGATTGACGAACACCCCTTCCTCGAAAAGCCGTTTCCAGAGGAAGATGGTTTTCATGTCATCGCCCACGATGATGGGGACGATGGGCGTTTCGCTGTTGCCCGTATCCCACCCCATGGCGGAAAGTTCGCGCTTCATCCGGCGGGCGATCTGCCACAAGCGCTCCCGGCGCTCCGGCTCCTCTTTCATGATCTGTAACGCCGCCCGCGCTGCCGCCACATTGGCCGGAGGGATGCTGGCACTGAAAATCATCGAGCGACCAAAATGCTGGATGTAATGCACCACATCCGCATCCCCCGCGATGAAGCCGCCCAACGAGGCGAAGGACTTGCTGAAGGTGCTCATGATAAGGTCCATCTCATCGGTCAGGCCAAAATGGGCCGCGGTGCCGTTCCCTTGAGGGCCCAGGACGCCCATGCTGTGCGCGTCGTCCACCATCAGGCGGGCGCCGTACTTGCGGCAAAGACGCACCAACTCCGGTAGCGGGGCAATATCGCCGCCCATGCTGTACACGCCATCCACCACCACCAGACGCCCATGCTCTGGATTAGCTTTCTGGAGCACCCGCTCCAGATCGGCCATGTCGTTGTGCCTGAAGCGCAGAATCCGCCCTTGAGAGAGCACCGAGCCATCCACGATGCTGGCGTGGTCGTCCCGGTCCAGGATCACGGTATCGTGCCGTCCGACCAGCCCCTGAATGGTGCCCAAATTCGTCTGGTAGCCTGTGCTGAACACCAAAGCCGCCTCTTTGCCCACGAAATCGGCCAATTCCTCTTCCAGTTCCTTATGCAACCGCAGCGTGCCGTTGAGGAAGCGGGAACCGGTGTTCGAGGTGCCGTACTTGCGGATGGCTTCGATGGCCGCTTCGCGCACCTTGGGGTGCGTGGTCAACCCCAGGTAATTGTTGGAGCCACACATGATCAGCCGATGACCTTTGTAGGTCACTTCGGTGCCTTCGTTTTCGTCCAGGGGGATGAAGTAGGGATAATACCCGGCGGCCATGGCCTCCTTGGCCTCGGTAAACTCGGCCACTTTGGCGAACAAATCCACACCAGGCCAGGAAGATGAATGCGTCATCATTCCACCTCCTCGATTGCAGGATGAGCCCCGGACATGAAACGTTTGCTGTATATGATACCGTAAAACGCGAATTTTTTCGCCTCTTTCGGATCATGGCGAGGGATTTGGGCTACGGCACGCTCGCATGCTTGGATCCCATCCTCTGCATGCTCCCGGATTTTCTTACTTCAACTTCGGATTCGTGACGCAAAAACCGCGACCCCTGGCGCTTTCCAGGGGCCGCGGGGGAACGATCACTTCCGTCGTCGGCGCCGCCGCGCCGGACGAATTTGCTTCGAGTGCTGCGGGCACCAAAGCACTCGATCCGGGACCATCCAGCCGTCGGTCAGATAGACATTGCGCTGAAACTGCACGGCCACCATCTTTTCATCCGCCTGCACCACAACCCCCTCCAGCCAGCCCCGAGTGCGTTGTCCCTGGTCGTCGTCATGGTCGCAGTACACTTCCACCTTGTCGCCGACCTGGAAGAGATGCTCTTCCTCGGGGGGCGATGAGAAGACCACCTTGCCAGGCATAAACGCCACCTCCTCAAAAAGGATCCGCGCAAAGGATGGCTTACCCAGCCCATCCCGGGCCGCGCAGTCGCCCCAATTCTACCCCATCTTGGTCGTGATGGCCTGTTGGAAACGCTCCCGCACGCCTTCAAAGGGAATACGCTGCATGATGGGGTCAAAGAAGCCCTCCACGATGAGCCGCAAGGCCTCTTCTTCCGGGATGCCCCGCGAACGCAGGTAGAACATCTCTTCGGGGTCCACCTTGCCCACCGTGGCGCCATGGGTGCAGCGCACATCGTCGGCCTTGATCTCCAAGCCGGGGATCGAGTCGGCCCGCGCGTGAGGGCTGAGGATCAGGTTGCGATTGGCCTGATAGCCATCGGTGCCTACGGCGCCAGGAGCCACATAGATCATCCCTTGCCAGACGGAGCGACTGCGGTCCTTGAGCGCGCCTTTGTAGAGCAGGTCGCTGGTGGTGTAGGGTGCCAGGTGGTTCTGCTGGGTATCATGGTCCAGGTGCTGCACGCCATCAGTGAAGTAAAAACCCGATACGCGCGCCGTAGCGCCCGGCGCCACCAGGTCCACATCGGTGAAATTCTTGGTCAGATGGCTACCCAGAGCGCCAAACACCCAGTCCAGGGAGGCATCCCTTCCCACGCGGGCCCGCTCGTGGGTAAAGTGCCACATGTGCTCGCCCCAGGATTGCAGTTCCACGAAGCGCAGGCTGGCGCCGTCGGCCACAACAATCTCCACGATGCCCGCGTGGAAGGCCGGCTCATCCTCCGTGGGCGAGGCGCTTTCGTGCACATAAGTCAACGAAGCGCCTTCATCAACCCAGATGACCACATGGTCGATATAGGCCATTCGCGCGCCGGGCCCCCAAACCAGGGTGTGCAGGGGTGCCGTCACCTCTACCCCTTTGGGCACATAGACGAAAACTCCGTTGCGCGCCAAGGCAGCCGCCAGAGCGGCAAATTTGCCTTCTTCGGGGCGCACTACCCGCCCCAACACCTGCATAAGCAACTCGGTGTGCTTCTGCTCGGCAGTGGCCAGATCCACAAACAGCACCCCCTGGGCTTCCAAATCGGGGTCCATGTGCCGCTCCACCCCGTGCGGGGAGAGCACCAGGTGTCCCCCGTGGCGGTCACCCACCAGGGGGCGGGTCAATTCCTTAGGGGCCGGGGGCACCCCTTCGAGGTCCGAGGCAGCGGGGAAACGGAAAGTATTTAATTCCAGCCCCGAGATATCCGTGCGCCGCCAGGGCTCGTCCTTGGTGGTGGGCCAGGGGAGCGTCTGAAAGCGCGCCCAGGCCTCTCGTCGGAAAGCGGCCACCGTCTCTGCACCCGCACGGATGTCTTCGGCGTGCCAGGGGATGGTCAAGGCTCCCTTGTGCCGGGAGCGGGCTTTGCGAACGACAACTTTGGC
Organism: Anaerolineae bacterium; assembly: GCA_011176535.1. Taxonomy (NCBI): domain Bacteria; kingdom Bacillati; phylum Chloroflexota; class Anaerolineae; species Anaerolineae bacterium. The sequence continues at coordinate 42,626 of DUEP01000005.1, forward strand.
TTTCGCGGTCATGCTCTCTCCTTAGCCTACCGAACCTTCCATTTGCAACTGGATAAGACGGTTCATCTCGATGGCGTATTCCATGGGCAGTTCTTTGACCAGCGGCTCGATGAAGCCCGCCACGATCATCGTCGCGGCTTCCTCTTCGCTCAGACCACGGCTCATCAGGTAGAACAACTGCTCGTCGTTCACCTTGGAAACCGTAGCCTCATGGCCGATGGTCACATCGTCCTCTTCGATTTCCATGTAGGGATAAGTGTCCGACTGGGACTGCGGGTCCAGAATCAAGGCATCGCAGACCACGCTGGACTTGACGCCTGTGGCCCCAGGATACACTTTGAGCAATCCCCGGTACGAAGCCCGACCGCCGTCCTTGGAGATGGACTTGGAGACGATCTTGCTCGTGGTGTTGGGGGCCACATGGATCATCTTGGCACCCGCGTCCTGGTGCTGCCCCTTGGAGGCAAAGGCCATGGAAAGCACCTCACCGTGGGCCCCCTCGCCCAGCAGCACACAGGAGGGATACTTCATCGTCACCTTCGAGCCCACATTGGCGTCCACCCACTCCATGGTAGCGTGCTCGTACACTAAAGCCCGCTGGGTGACCAGGTTGTATACATTATGCGACCAGTTCTGGATGGTGGTGTAGCGGAAACGCGCCCCACGTTTGACGATGACCTCGATGACGCCCGTGTGCAACGAATCGGTGGAGTAGATAGGCGCGGTACAACCCTCCACATAGTGAGCCTGAGCGCCCTCATCGATGATGATCAGCGTGCGCTCGAATTGCCCAATATTGGCCGCGTTGAGGCGGAAGTAAGCCTGCAAGGGCAAATCCACCTTCACCCCCGGCGGCACATAGACGAAAGAGCCACCGGACCACACGGCGCTGTTCAACGCGGCGAACTTGTTATCGGTGTAAGGCACCACGGTGCCAAAATACTCCCGAAACAGGTCAGGGTGGTCGCGCAGACCATCCTCAATGCTCTTGAAAATGACGCCCTGCTGTTCCAGGGATTCAAGCACCCGATGGTAAACCATCTCTGACTCGAACTGAGCACCCACACCGGCCAAGAACTTGCGCTCGGCCTCGGGAATGCCCAAACGCTCAAAGGTCTCCTTGATCTCCTCAGGCACCTCATCCCACGAACGCCCTTCCCGGTCCGTGGGCTTGATGTAGTAGTAAATGTCGTCGAAATTCAATTTCGAAAGGTCCGCACCCCAATTGGGCATGGGCCGTTCCATAAAGTGTTTGAGCGCCTTCAGCCGGAACTCCAACATCCACTCCGGCTCACCCTTCATGTAAGAAATCTGGCGCACGATTTCTTCATCCAACCCCTTGCGGGCCTTGAACACATAGCGCTCTGGGGTTTTGAAGTCGTAGCGATATTCGTCCAGACCTTCCAGCAGTCGTTCGTCGGTGCTCATGCTCGCCTCCTTGGGCTACGCCGCGCGTTCCCTGACCCACTCATACCCATGCTGCTCCAAATGCTCGGCCAGTTCAGGCCCGCCGGACTCCACAATGCGCCCGTCCATCATGATGTGCACATAATCGGGTCGAATGTAGCGCAAAATGCGCTGATAGTGGGTGATGACCAACACGCCCAAGTTAAGTTTTTCGCGCAAGAGATTGACACCCTCGGATACGGTGCGCAGGGCATCGATATCCAGCCCGGAATCGGTTTCATCCAGGATGGCGATTTCCGGCTCCAGCACCGCCATTTGCAACACTTCTGTGCGCTTCTTCTCGCCACCGCTGAACCCGTCGTTGAGATACCGGCCCGCAAAGTCGGGGGCCATTTTGAGCATCGCCATCCGCTCCATAAGCAATTTGCGGAACTCGGGAATGGAAATCCCCGGATCCTCGGGGTTTTCCACTTTCCGCTTGGCATTCAATGCCGCCCGGAGAAAGTTCGCCACCGTGACCCCCGGAACCGCCACCGGATACTGAAAGGCCAGGAACAGCCCTAATTGAGCCCGCTCCTCCGGTGCCAGTTCCAGAATGTTCTGCCCTTTGAACCACACTTCTCCTTCGATGACCTCATACCCAGGCCGCCCCATCAGGGCGTAGGCCAGCGTCGATTTGCCCGTGCCGTTGGGGCCCATCAAGGCATGCACTTCCCCCTGAGGGACGACCAGATCCACACCTTTGAGGATCTCCTTGCCATCGACTGCGACATGCAAATTGCGAATCACCAGTTCACTCATGGATTTCTTCTCCCTTACAAAGAGTTGACGCCCAATATGCGTCAAAAAATTCATGTTCGTG
>DUEP01000006.1 GCA_011176535.1 Anaerolineae bacterium
AGGCCCACCCAGCGCCACAAACGGCGGCGATGGCGCGCACGAAAACCCAGCGCCTCGTAAAGCGCCACGGCGCCCCGATTGTCCACATCCACCTGGAGCCAGACCTGGGTGACGCGACGCTGGCGGACGTGCTCCAGGGCCCGGCGCACCAGTTGGCGGGCGATGCCCTGGCGCCTGCGGGCCGGATGCACGGCCACATTGGCGATGAGATACACCCGGCGCCGGCCGCGTCCCATGGGGATCAGGCTGAGGTTGCCCACGATGCGGCCTTCTTCTTCCCACACATAGCCGCTCAAAGGCATCCCTCGGATTTCGCCCTGGCGCGCCGCCCAGCGCAGAAAACGCCGATCCCGGGCGGCCTGCCGCATGTGGCGGATCAGGCTATGGCCTTCGGCGTCCAGGCGTTCCCCAAAGGCCAGGGCGATGAGGTCCGCCACAGCCAGCAAATCGCGTTGCACATCCAGGGGCCGCAGGCGTCCCGTGGGAACAAAGCCTTGGGTTGTCAAAGTATCCCTCGCAGCGACAAGATTGCACACCGACGCATAAACATTGTCAAGCGATAATTGAAAAACCTTTTTTACCGATCTTGTCTTTGCCTTTCCTCATGTTTTGTTTTGCATTCCAAACTTACTTCCGATAAAAATCGGCCGGAATCTCCCCCCAGACGCGGGTATCCCACTTGAGCACCGGGTTGTGCCGGGGGTGTTCGGCCAGCCAGCGCTCGGCACGGGCGATGAGGTCGAACACCGCCTCGGCTTCAGGCGTGCGGGGCAGCCGGGTGCGGCAACGGCCCTGCTTCACCCAGCGGATGGCCGTCCGCGAGTCGGAATACACCGGCCAGCCCAGGCCTTGCTGATGCAGCCAGGCCAGGGCGTGCACGATGGCCAGGAACTCGCCGATGTTCACCGTACCCACAGGATAAGGGCCGCGCTGAAAGAGCATCTCGCTCGTGTCCAGGCGCAGGCCGCGATACGCCATCGGCCCGCGGGGGCCCGAAGCGGCGGCGTCCACCACCACGCTGGGCACCTGGGGCGGATGCGGGGCCGTGCGCCAGCGCCCCAAGGTGGCCGGTTTCCCTGCGTGGGCTGCGTAGCCCGCCTGCAAGGCCCGCTCGGCCTCCTCCCGCGTGGGGAAGGCCTTGAACTGCGCGCCGGGGTAGCCCTCCACCAAGGGGCGCACCTCCTCCCAGGAGGAGAACACCCCCGTGCGGCGCCCTTTCCACACCACATACCATTTTGTATCCATAGGCTCATTATACTCGCCTCGGCGGTGGTTGCCCGGTTTCCAAACCATGCGCCACCTGGACAAAACCTCCCCTTCATGGCACAATCAAACGCAGCAGGACGACGAGCACTTTAGTACCTGTCGGAAAAAACCGTACAGGTGTGTCACTGCGAGGCGGCGCAGCCGCCGAAACAGTCTCCCACCCCCCATCAGGAGGGGATTGCTTCACCTCCTCGGGGCTCGCAATGACATCAACCGTGATCTTCCAGATAGGCTCTTATGCTGAGGGGCGCTCATGATTCCGCTCAAACTGCAACTGGAAGGCTTCCTGTCCTACCGGGAACCGGTGGAAATCGATTTCACCCCCATCACCTTGGCTTGCATCAGCGGGCCCAACGGGGCGGGCAAGTCCAGCCTGCTGGACGCCATCACCTGGGCGCTGTTCGGCCAGGCTCGCCGGCGCGACGATGCGCTCATCAACACAGCCAGCGATATGGCGCAGGTGGCCCTGGAATTTGAGTACGAGGGCCATCGCTACCGGGTGCGGCGGGTCAAACCCCGGGGGAAAAGCACCCTGCTGGAATTCGCCATCCTGCAAGAGAACGGCTCCTGGAAATCCCTGGCCGAGCGCAAGATGCGCCTGACCCAGGCGCGCATCGAGCAGGAGTTGCGCATCAACTACGACACCTTCGTCAACGCCTCGTACTTCTTGCAGAATCGGGCCGACAACTTCGCTCGTTTGCGGCCCGCCGAGCGCAAGGAGGTGCTGGCGCAGATCCTGGGCCTCACCGAATGGGACGCCTACCGCGAGGCCGCCCGCGCCCGTCGGCGCGAGGTCGAGGAAGAACTGCAGCACCTGGAAGGCCGCCTGGCCGAAGTGGCCGCCGAAATCGCCCATGAGGACGAATACCGGCGAGAGCAGGCCGACCTGGAGCGCCAACTGACTCATGCCACGGCCCAGCGCGAGGCCCAGGAAAAGGCGCTGCAAGCCGCCCAGCAGCAGCAAGCCGCCCTGGAAGCCCAACGCCGCCTGGTGGCCCAACTGCAGCAGCAATGGGAAACCCACCAGGCCACCCTGAACCGGCTGCAGGAGCGCCTGAACGCCCGCCAGGCCGAGCGGGAGCGCTGGGCGCACCTGCTGGAACGCGCCCAGGAGATTCGGGAGCAACACCAACGCTGGCGCGAGGTTCGCGCTCAACTGGACGAATGGGAAACCAGGGCCGCCCAGTACGCCACCAAGCGGCAGGCCCTGGAAGGCCACCGCCAGACCATCGCCCAGGCCCGCGCCCGGCTGGAACAGGAGCGCGAGACCCTGCTGGCCCGCCGGGCGGAAATCCAGGCCCTGGAAGAGCAGCGCCACGCCTGGCAGGCCGAGGCCAAAGCCCTGGACACCCGGCATAAGGAACTCCTGGCCCAACTGGCCCACCGCGAGGAACTGAAGGCCCAACAGCAGGCCCTCCAGGAGCGCCTGGCCCACCTTCAGGCCGAGTTGGCGCGCATTGAGGGCGAAGGCAAAGAGCACCGCCAGCGTAAAGAGCAACTGGAAAGCCTGGTGCCTGAGGCGTCCCACTGCCCTTTGTGCGGCCAGCCCCTGACCCCCGACCACCGCGAGCAGATGCTGGCCGAACTGGACGCGGCGTTAGAGGGCCTGCGGCAACGCTTTGTGGCGCTCAAAGCCGAGTATCAGGAACGGCTACAGGAAGCCCGGCAGGTGGAGCAGAACCTGCGGGACCTGGCCCAGGTAGAAGCCCAGGAGCGCACCCTGGCCGCCCAACGCGAGCGCCTGCAGGCCCAGATGGCCCAGGCCGAGGCCACCGTGGCCCAGTGGGCAGCCCAGGGCGCCCCTCGCTTGCGCGAAGTGGAGCGCCTTTTGGAACAGGAGGCCTACGCCCAGGAAGCCCGCCAGGCGCTTCAGGCGCTGGAAGAGGAACTGCGCGCCTTAGGGTACGACGCCCAGGCCCACGAGCAACTGCGCCAGGAGGAGCAACGCCTGCGCCAGGCGGGTGAAGAGTTGCGCCAGTTGGAGCAGGCGCAGGCCCGGCTGGAAACGCTGGAGCGCGAACTGGCCGACCTGCAGCGTGACCTCACCCGCCAGCAGGAGCAAACCACCCAGGCTCAGGCCGCCTACCAGGAGGCGGCCCAACGCCTGACCGAGGCGGAGGCCTCTCTGCCCGACCTGCACGCCCTGGAAGACGACCTCACCCGCCAGCAAATCGAGGAAAACCGCCTGCGCGAAGCCGTGGCCGCAGCCCGACAGCGGGTGGCGACCATCGAGCGCCTGAAGGAGACGCGGCGCACCCTGGAAGCCCAGCGCAGCGAACTGGCCCGGCGCATCGAGGAATACAAACTGCTCGAACAGGCCTTTGGCCGCGACGGGGTTCCAGCGTTGCTCATCGAGCAAATCCTGCCGCACATCGAGGAGGAGGCCAACGCCCTGCTCGACCGGCTGACCGACGGGGCTTTGCAGGTGCGCTTCGTCACCCAGCGGCCTTACAAAGACAAACGGCGGGAAGACCTCAAGGAAACCTTAGACATCCAGATCAGCGACCGCTACGGGGTCCGCGACTACGAGATGTACTCCGGCGGCGAGGCCTTCCGCGTCAACTTCGCCATCCGCGTGGCGCTGGCCAAGGTGCTGGCCCGCCGCGCCGGGGCGCGCCTGCAAACGTTGGTCATCGACGAAGGCTTCGGTAGCCAGGACGCCCAGGGGCGGCAGCGGTTGCTGGAAGCCATCCACACCATCCGCAGCGACTTCGCCAAAATCCTGGTCATCACCCACATCGAGGAACTCAAAGAGGCCTTCCCATACCGCATCGAGGTCGAAAAGACGCCCAACGGCTCCCGCGTGCGGGTGGTGACGCAGTAAAGGGAGCGAACGAAAATCCGGCCCGGGAGTGTATCCTGGGCCGGGTGGCTTTCTGGCGCGGGGGAACCGCAATCTCTAACGGAAATGGCAGGCTACCCAGTGGTCCGGTTCACCCTCCACTGGGTGCAGTTGGGGCTCCTGGGTCCGGCAAATCCCCTCGGCCAGCGGACAGCGCGGGTGGAAGCGACATCCCGAGGGGGGATGGATGGGGTTGGGGATCTCCCCTTTGGGGAGCGGCTTTTCCCGGCGGGCGTTGGGGTCCGGCACCGGGACCGCGGCCAGCAACGCTTCGGTGTAAGGGTGACGGGGATTGCCGTACACCTGGGTCAGCGGCCCAATCTCGACGATTTTCCCCAGGTACATGATGGCGATGCGGTCACAGATGTACTTGGCCGTGGCCAAATCGTGGGTGATGAAGAGGTAGGTGAGGCCGAACTCTTTTTGCAGGTCGCGCATGAGTTGGAGCAGCACGGCCCGCACGGAGACATCGGCCATGGCAATGGGTTCGTCGGCCACCACCAGGTCGGGCCGCAACACCAAGGCGCGGGCGATGACCGCCCGCTGACGCTGGCCGCCGGAAAGTTGATGGGGGTATTTGTTGATGAACTGTTCAGGCGGGGTTAGGCCCACTTTGGCGAGGATGTCCAGCACCTGACGGCGCTCGTCCTCAGCGTCCTGGGCCAGTTTGTGGATGCGCAGGCCGTGGGCGATGGCCTGTCCGATGGTCATGCGCGGGTTCAGGGAAGCCGTGGGGTCCTGGAAGATGGGCTGCATCCGCCGGCGCAAAGGGCGCAGTTCTTCTTCGGGCAGGTGAGTGATGTCCTGCCCATCGAAAAGGATGGCGCCCTCGGTGGGCTCCAGCAGGCGCAGCACCAGGCGCCCGGTGGTCGTCTTGCCCGAACCGGACTCCCCGACCAGGCCTAGGGTTTCGCCGGGGTAGAGGTCAAAGTCCACACCGTCCACGGCCCGCACGGCCAGGCCCTTCCGGCCCATTAATTTGTCCACCAGGCTCTGCGCCACGGGGAAGTGCTTTTTCAGGTTGCGTACGGAGACCAGAGGCTGCCGTTCGGTCATGCGTCCTCCTCAGTGTACAGCCAGCAGGCGGTGCCATGGCCGGGGTGGACTTCCTGCCAGGGAGGCACGTATTGGGCGCAGACCGGCATGGCCTGCGGGCAACGGGGGTGGAAACGACACCCCAGCGGCGGGTCGAGCAAACTGGGCGGCGCGCCAGAGAGGGTGGCCAGTTCCAAACCGTCTTCCAGGCGAATGCTCGGCACGGAGGCCAGCAACCCCTGGGTGTAGGGATGCAGGGTGCGGTGGAAGATGTCGTGCACCGGGCCGATCTCCGCCATCCGTCCGGCGTACATCACCGCCACCCGGTCGGCCAACTCGGCCACGATGCCGATGTTGTGGGTGATGAGGATGAGGGTGAGGTTGAACTCCTCGCGCAACTCGCGCAGCAGGTCAAGGAATTGGGCCTCCACGATGACATCCAGGCTGGTGGTCGGCTCGTCGGCGATGATGAGGTCGGCGTTCAACGCCAGACCAATGCCGATCATGATGCGCTGGCGCATCCCGCCCGACAGTTGGTGGGGGTAATCCTTGAGCCGGTCGGGGGAAATGCCCAGGCGCTGGACGAGGTGCGCGGCCCGCTCCCAGGCCTCCTGTTTGGAAACCTGGGGCTCGTGCACGCGAATGGTCTCCACAATATGGTCCCCGATGCGCTGCAGGGGGTTGAGAGAGGTCATCGGGTCCTGGAAGACCATGGAGATATGCCGGCCACGCAGGCGGCGCATCTCCTCCTCGGAGAGCTGCAGCAAATCGCGGCCCTGGAAGAGAATGTGCCCCCCGGTGATGCGCCCCGGTGGGCGTACCATGCGCAGCAAGGCCATCCCCAGGGTGGACTTGCCGCAGCCGCTCTCGCCCACCAGGCCCAGCACTTCGCCCCGGTGGAGGGTGAAACTCACATCATCCACGGCCCGCACTGGCCCCAGGCGGGTCTCGTAGGTCACGGTCAGGTGTTCGACTTGCAGTAAGGGTTCCATGGGCGTCAGGTGTCAAGAATTGGGGATCAGGACTGGTTAGCGAATGGCTATTCCTCTGTGAGGCGGGGGTTGAGCAGTTCGCCCAAACCTTCGCCCAGCAGGCTGAAGCCCAGCGCCACCAGGGTGATCATCAGGCCGGGGAAGGTAATGGGCCACCAGTAGCCCCGCGGCAGGTAGGCTTTGCCTTTGTTCAGGTCGAAGCCCCAATCCGGGGTGGGCGGTTGCAGCCCCAGGCCCAGAAAAGCCAGACCGGCCTCGGTGAGGATGGCGTCGGCTACATTGAGGCTGAAGACCACCACCAGGGTGGGCACCACATTGGGGAAGATGTACATCCCCAGGATTTCCCGTTTGCGGGACCCCAGGGCGCGCGCCGCTTCCACATAGAGTTCCTCTTTGATAGAGAGCACCTGGGAGCGAGTCATGCGGAAATAGGTGGGGATGTATACAACCGCGATGGCGATAGCGATGTTGATCACCCCGGTCCCCAGCACAGCGGCCACGGCGATGGCCAGGATCAGGCCGGGGAAGGAGTAGATGCTGTCCATGATCAGGGAAAGCACCCGGTCGAAGCGCCCGCCGAAAAAGCCGGAAAGCAGGCCCAGGGGCACGCCCACCAGCGCGGAAAAGAGGGCCGAGAGGATGGCCACGGTCAACACGGCCCGCGCGCCCCAAATGAGGCGACTGAGGATGTCGCGCCCCAGGTTGTCGGTGCCCAGCCAGAAGCGGGGCCCAAAGGGCCCGCCCACCTGAACGAAGTCGGGGTTGGCCGCCAGGGCTTCTGGGGCCTTCCGCGCCGAAAACAATACGGCCTGAGCCTTCCCGGCGCGCACCTGTTCGAACAGGTCCTTGTCCACCTGGAAGCGCTTGAGAGAAAGGCCGCGCTCCTCGGCGAGCAGCGCCGCGGTGGTGTTGTAATAGGCGGCCACGGTGATGCCTTCAAGCGAGGTGATGCCGCTGCCCTGGGGGGCCAGCAGCACCACCCGGCCACCGCCAGGGGGTTCAAAAGGCCCGCCGGCGCTCACCGTGGGGTCAAAGGGGCTGAGCACCGGGGCCAACAGGGTGATCAGGATGATGAGCAGCAGCAAGACGCCCCCGGTAACCGTCCAGTACCATTCGGCGCCGTACCAGTAGGCCCCATGGAGCAAACGGCCCAAGAGGCTGGTAGGTTCCACGGGGTGCTTTGCGTCGGTCGTCTTCATCGCTGGGTCTCTATCCTCACAAGGGCGATCAGGCGCATTCGCTTAGTAACGAATGCGCGGGTCAATCCAGGCGTAGATGACATCCACCAGCAGGCTCACGCTGGCGACCAGCACGGCGAAAATGACCACCGTGCCCTGGATGGAAGGGAAGTCGCGGTACGTGATGCGCTCCACCAGGAAGCGCCCCAAACCCGGCCAGGAAAAGGTGCTTTCGGTGAGCACGGCCCCGGCCAGCAAAAGGGCGAACTGCAGGCCCAACATGGTGATAATCGGAATAAGGGCGTTCTTCAGGGCATGGCGATACACTACCGTGCGCTCCGGGACGCCCCGCGCCCGCGCCGCTGTGACGAAATCCAGTTTCAACACCTGAAGCATGTTCGAACGGGTCAGGCGCACAAAGATGCCGGAGAGATACAGGCCCAGGGTCAGCGCAGGCATGATGAGATGAAACAGGCTATCCTTGAGCGCCGGCCAGTTGCGTGTGAGCAGGCTATCCACCACATACAACCCGGTGATGTGCTCGGGGGCCATGCTGAGGTTGCTGATGCGGCCAGCCACCGGCAGCCAGCGCAGCCAAACGCCGAAGATCAACTGCATCATCAGCCCCAGCCAAAAGACCGGGATGGCGTACACCACGATGGCGTACAACCGCAAGCCGTAATCGACCGGCGAGCGTCGGTGATGCGCGGCATAGGCTCCCAAGCCGATCCCCACCACGGCGGTGACCAGCATCCCGGCCAGAGAGAGTTCCAGCGTGGCCGGGAAATGGTCCCAGATTTGCTGGGCAACCGACTGCCCACGCACGGGGCTCAGCGTGGTCCCCAAATCCAGATGGAGCAGATCCCACAGATATTCACCATACTGCACATAGAGGGGCTTGTCCAGTCCCAGGGTGTGACGGATCTCGTCGATGTACTCCTGCGGCGCCCCAGGTCGAATGGCCGCCTTGACGGGGTCCCCTGGCATCACCCGCAGAATGAGGAAGACCAGGGTGACCAACACAAAAATCATGGGGATCGTCAGCAGGGTACGGATGAGCAGATATCGTCCAAGAGAGCGCATAGGCGTTTACCGCAAGGGGGTTGGGGGAAATGAAGAAGTCGGGGCAAGGAAAAACCGGGGGAGGGAGTTCACCCTCCCCCGGTTCAGCCATGCTGGCTTATTTCTTCTCGAACAGGAAATAGTGGTTGAGCATCACCGGATCCAGCACAATGCCGGAGATGTTGCTGCGGGCCGCCACCTGCAACTTGCCCTGGGTCAAAGGCAGGGTGGGGATGTCTTCGGCCCACAGTTTCTGGATGTCCTCGAAGACCTTCTGGCGCTCAGCGCCGCGCAAATCGGAGGCGGACTGTTCCTGCTGGAACAGGGCATCCATCTGCTCCGAGGCGTAGTAGGAACCGATGTCATCCGAAGCGTCGGAGGCAGCGAAGGGGTAGGTGTAGTTGTCCGGATCCATGTAATCCGGGTACCAACCCAACAGGAACATACCCATGGAGCCGAACTGATCGGTGTAGGTGGCCCACTCGGCGCTCTGGAGGTTCACCTTGATCATGCCGGTCTCCTCCAGGGACTCCTTGACCACCTGGGCCACATCGGCCTCGGTGTCGCCATAGTGGGTGGGCGTCCACCAGAGGTCGATTTCCAGCGGGTTGTCGGTGCTATAGCCGGCCTCCTGAAGCAGCGCCTTGGCCTTGTCCAGGTCCCGCTGGGGGAAGGCGTCGATGTGGCTCCACATGCCCATGGGCACCATGGAGTAGAGCGGGTCATGCGTCCCCTGGAAGGCTTTGTCCACAATGGCCTGGCGGTCCACCGCGTAGGCGATGGCCTGGCGCACCTGCTTGTTGTCAAAGGGGGCCATCTTGTGGTTGAAGACAATGTAGCGAATCTGAGCGCCGGGGCCCTCGATGACCTGGATGTCCGGGTTGTTCTTCAGGTCCGCATAGTCGGTGGGGTTCAGGCTCTTGAGGGCGATGTCGATTTCCCCGTTCTCCAGGGCCAGGCGCATGGTAGTGGCGTCGGCGAAGTATTTGACGATGATCTTGTCGGCCTTGGGGGGCGCGCCGTACCAGTTGGGGTTGACCACCAGGTCCATCTCCACATCGCGCACCCACTTGTCGATCTTGTAGGGGCCAATGCCCGCGCAGGTGCTATCCGAAGCGATCTCTTCGGCCGGATAGCAGTTGGGGCTGATGGGCGCATAGGGATAGGTGGCCACCAACAGAAGTAGTTGACCGCCTTCTTCAAGACGAACTTCACCGTGTAGTCGTCCACCACCTCCACATGGTCCACGAAGGAGGTGACCAACCAGTTGGGATCACCCTGGATCTTGAAGACGCGATCGATGGACCACTTGACCGCCTGGGCGTTGAAGTCCGTCCCGTCGTTGAACTTCAAGCCCTTGCGCAGGTGGAACGTGTAGGTCAACCCATCGTCGCTAACATCGTAGGACTCGGCCAGGCCCGGCTCCAGGTCGGTGGTACCCGGCTTGTAATGGAGCAGGGTGTCCATCGTGTTATGGAAGATTTCCCAGGTGTGGAAATCATACGCGTTGGCCGGATCAAGGTCGGTGACCTTATCCGTCGTACCAATGATGATCGTCACTGGCTCGGCAACGGGAGCCTCAGTCTTCTCCGCCTGCGGGGCTGCCGTGGGCGTGGCCTTGGCGCAGGCGCCCAGCGCCAGCGCAGCCACCATCAACGCAACAAACAACCAAAACCATTTCTTACGCATAGAACCTCCTCCTTTCCATCGAAAAGGRCGAAATRCRGGACGCRYTACATTATACARCCTACGCCRCMAAAGTCAACSGTCCAACCCWCGTTTTTTRCGCTTYGTTCACRAACRCCCCNAGGCAAAACAACAGCCGAGGGYNNGGCCWNNCCCTCGGCTGACAAACGCTCCACCSCSTTCCAGGCTACTTCTCGTACACCGGYACATTCCAATGGCGGTACTTGGGRTGCTTGCCCCGCACCACTTGATTGTACAACTCGCGCAACTGAGCGGTGATGGGGCCCATCTCGCCRTTGCCCACGGGGTAGAAATCCACCCGCGTCACCGCCGTYACCTGAGCCGCCGTGCCCGTGAGGAACAACTCRTCGCAAATGTACACCTCGGTGCGGTCAATGGGCCGYTCGACCACCGGGATCCCCAACTCCTCTTTGGCCAGTTGGAKCACCGTGCGRCGRGTGATGCCCTCCAGGATGTTCTCGGTGACCGACGGCGTAATCAGTACCCCATCCCGCACGATGAACACATTCTCCGCGCTGCCCTCGGAGATATGGCCCTCGTTGGTGAGCACCAGCGCCTCATCGAACCCGGCCAACAGGGCATCGGACTTGATGAACGCCGAGTTCACATAGGCCCCGCCGATCTTCCCCCGCGCGGGGATGGTGTTGTCGTCAATCCGTCGCCAGCCCGAGATAGTGACATGGGCGTTGGTGTCGTTGCTCACATACCGGCCAAAGGGCAAAGACACGATGGAAATCTCATCGGTCAACCCATGCAACTTGACGCCAATGGCTTCGTCGGCTTTGAAGGCCAGCGGGCGGATGTACACATCCTCCCGATGCCCCTCGACCCGCAGCAACTCTTTGGTGATTTCGGTCAGACTTTCAGGGGTGTAGTCGAACTCCATGCGCAAGAGTTTAGCCGAACGCAGAAAGCGCCGATAGTGGTCATAAGGGCGGAAGAGATACAACTGCTCTTCCTCATCGTTCCAATACGCCCGCACTCCGCCGAAAACCGAAGTGCCGTAGTTCAACGCATGGGTCAGCACCCCCACCTTGGCTTCCGCATAAGGCACGATTTTGCCTTTGAAGAAAGCATACTTGGGCAGTGTCACGGCTGGCCTCCTTCCGGGTGGAGTATTCGAGAAACTTCTCGGTGGTTTCATTATACAACAACCCAACCCCTCCCGCGTTTCGCGGTATACTAAAATTTGTCTTCTTCCCAACTCATCCCCCCGGAGACCTGCCATGAAACATGTGGTCAGCATCAGCATCGGCTCATCCAAGCGCAACAAACGGGTGGAAATTGAACTTTTGGGCGAAAAGATCATCCTGGAGCGCATCGGCACCGACGGTGATATGGAGAAAGCCACCCAACTTTATCGCGAACTGGACGGCAAAGTGGACGCTTTTGGCGTTGGGGGTACCGACCTGGGGCTGCGCGTGGGCGACAAATGGTATCCCCTCTACTCCGTGCAGCCCATGGTGCGTTTTGTGCGTCAAACGCCCATTGTGGACGGCGGCGGTCTGAAAAACACCCTAGAGTATCGCCTGGCCTTTTTCATCGACGAGCACCTGGGCGACTATGTGCGCGAGCATGGCGGGAAAAAAGCCCTGGTCACCTCGGCCGCCGACCGCTGGGGCATGGCCCTTTCCTTTTACGAGGCCGGCTACGAAGTGGTCTACGGCGACCTAATGTTCGGTCTGGGCCTGCCCATCCCGTTGCGCACCCCGCAGGCAGTGCAACGCCTGGCCGCCGTCATCGGCCCCATCGTGGGGCGCCTGCCCTTCCACTGGCTCTACCCCACCGGCGAAGCGCAGGAGAAACACATCCCCAAGTGGGGCAAATACTACCAGTGGGCCACAGTCATCGCCGGCGATTGCCATTACATCAAACGTCACATGCCCCACCGCCTGGACGGCAAGATCATCGCCACCAACACCACCACCCCCGACGATGTGGAGCGCTTTCGCCAGGCCGGGGTAAAATATCTGGTCACCAGCACCCCTGTGCTGGATGGCCGCTCCTTCGGCACCAATCTGATGGAAGCGGCCCTGATGGCCCTGGCCGGAAAAGGTCGCCCCCTGACCCCAGAAGAGATCAACGACCTGCTGGAGCAACTGCACATGGAGCCCCAACTGCACGAACTGAACTGAGGGCGCCATGCCCCCAACCCGGAGGAAGAGCGATGGACGCTGTGGTACTCGCCGGCGGTGGTGTGGAGCCACAAGACCCGCTCTACGACTACACCCAGGGCCGCCCCAAGGCTTTGCTGGACATCGCCGGCAAGCCCATGCTGCAATGGGTGCTGGACGCCCTGGAAGCGGCCCCCTCGGTCGAACGCCTCATCGTCGTGGGGCTGGATGCGCTGACCGGCTTCCAGGCCGCCAAAATGAGCAGCCTGCTGCCCGGACAGGGCGGCCTGCTCCCCAACATCCTGGCCGGACTGCGCGAGGTGCGACGCCTCAACCCCACGGCCGAGTACACCCTGCTGGTCTCCGGCGACATCCCCGGCATCACGGCCGAGATGGTGGAATGGGTCATCGCCCATGCGCTGGACGGCGAGCCCTTCGACCTGGCTTACCTGGTCGTCCCCCGTGAGGTGATAGAACGCCGCTTCCCTGCGTCGCGCCGCACCTACCTGCGCCTGAAGGACACCGAAGTGTGCGGCGGGGACATGCAGGTGGTGCGCACTTCTCTGGCCGAAACCCACACCGAAATCTGGGAACGGCTCATCGCGGCGCGCAAAAACCCGCTCAGGCAGGCCCAGATATTGGGCTGGGATCTGGTGGTGAAACTTCTTTTTCGTCAGCTCACGGTGGACGAGGCGGTGCGCCTGGCGGCCCGGCGGTTAGGCGTGCGCGGCAAACTCCTGCTGTCCCCCTACGCCGAGTTGGGGATGGATGTGGACAAGCCCCATCAAGTCGAATTGATGCGGCAGGCCTTGTCGGCGAGGGGCCCTGCTTCCCCGGAGGCTTCGGGAGGGTGACGACCGTGGAACGCTGGCAGACTTGGGACGAGCGGATCTCCCAACGGTTACGCCTGGACCACCGTCCGGGCTGGCTGACCACCTGCTTTGGCTGGCTTTCCCACACCGGCGACGGCTGGCTGTGGGTGCTGCTGCCCCTGGCCCTGGGGCTATTCAGCAAAGGCGCCTGGCGCCACGCCGGATGGACCTTGCTCGCCGGGGTGCTGCTCACCGCGGCCACGGTAGGCCTGCTCAAGGTACTCTTCCGCCGCCAGCGTCCCCAGGGGCAATGGGGTACCCTTTACCGCAAAACCGACCCCCATTCTTTCCCTTCGGGCCACGCGGCGCGGGCGGCCATGCTGGGTCTGGTGGGCTGGGCCGTTCTCCCCCCGCCCTGGGCCGCCGCCCTCAGCCTGTGGGGTGGTCTGGTCGCCGTTTCCCGCGTGCTCATGGGGGTGCATTACCTTTCCGATGTGCTGGCCGGGGTGCTGCTCGGCCTGGCGCTGGGGGGCGCGATGTGGTGGCTTCAAGGGCTGTGGCCCTTGTGGTAGAATGAATGCCACTCCACCCACGAGAGAAACCCATGGCTCATCAACCCACACGAGAGCGCGTCAATCCGGCCACCCTGGATACCACACCTAAACGACGCCCGGCCTGGCTGCGCGTGCCGGCGCCCACAGGCGAGACGGTGCGCCAGGTGCGCGAAATCATGCGCAGCCAGGCGCTGCATACCGTGTGCGAGGAGGCCATGTGCCCCAACTTAGGAGTGTGCTGGGGCCACGGCACGGCGACCTTCCTCATCCTGGGCGATGTGTGCACCCGCACCTGCGGCTTCTGCGACATTCTGCACGGTCGGCCCCGTCCGCTGGATTGGGGCGAGCCCGAGCGGGTCGCCCAGGCGGTCAAGGCCATGCGCCTGCAACACGCCGTCATCACCAGCGTCAACCGCGACGACCGCCGCGACGGGGGCGCGCCCATCTTCGCCATGCTCATCCGCCGCATCCGTGAACTGGTCCCCGGCTGCTCCATCGAGGTACTCATCCCGGACTTCAAAGGCAGCCTGGAAGCCCTGCGCATCGTGATGGACGCCCGCCCCGAAATCCTCAACCACAATGTGGAGACCGTGCCCCGGTTGTTCAAAGCGGTGCAACCGCAGGACAACTACGCCTGGGCGCGGCGCATCCTTTCAGCAGCCAAGAAGATGGACCCCGAAGTGCTGACCAAATCGGGCATCATGGTGGGCCTGGGCGAAACCATGGATGAGGTGAAAGCCGTGATGCGCGACTTACGCGACTGGGATGTGGACATCCTGACCATCGGCCAGTATCTCCAGCCCAGCCGCAAACACCTGCCCATCGCCCGCTACTACACCCCCGAAGAATTCGAAGAACTGAAGGAATACGGTCTGAGCCTGGGCTTTCGGTGGGTGGAAAGCGGCCCCCTGGTCCGTTCCTCCTACCGGGCCGCCGAGCAGGTGCGGGCCTTGAGCCTCGTCCATCGTCGCTTACAGCGCAGCCGTCGGGCATGAGTTCCGACGGCTTATTGGTTCCACGCCCCAGGTTTTCGGCCCGCATGGCCCCCAGGCGCCATTCCCAAGGCCCAACAGTCCCCAACAGGCACACAGAGGCTGACAAGATACCCAATTTGACTTATAATTAGGGACACTGTGCTCAAATTCACAATTGAATGACCTTATCTTGGGCCCCCACCCCGGCAGAGGAGGTCTTTCTTATGCAGCATGTACCCAGCGAAACCCTGGCCATCGACCGCAAGAAGCGTCTGACCATTCCTTTCTTTGGCCTACCCACCCGCGACCCGACAGAGCGGGTCTGCGATTTCAACGACATCGTCATCCCCCTGGACCCCGAACGGGCGGAACTGGAAGCCTCGCGCTGCATCCACTGTCCTGACCCCGCACCCTGTATGCAAGGCTGCCCCGTGCACAACGACATTCCCTCGGCCATGTGGCTGATCGAGGTCGGAGAATACGAAGAGGCCGCCAAACTGTACCACGAGACCAGTTCCATGCCCGAAGTGTGCAGCCGGGTTTGCCCCCAGGAAGTGCTCTGTGAAGGGTCTTGCGTGCGCAACCACAACGACGAGCCGGTGCTTACGGGCATTCTGGAACGCTTCGCCGTGGATTACTACCGCGAGCAGCGGGACGGCAAAGTGGATGTGCCGGTTGGCGAGCCCACCGGCAAGCGCGTGGCCGTGGTCGGGGCGGGGCCAGCGGGTCTTTCCTGCGCCGAGCAGTTGCGCCGCATGGGGCACGAGGTGACCATTTTCGAAGCCAAACCCGGCCCCGGCGGCCTTTTGGTCTATGGCATTCCCAACTTCAAACTCCCCAAAGAGGTGGTCTTTGCCCGCGTGGACGACCTCAAGCGCGCCGGGGTGGAGTTCGTATTCAACACCACCATTGGCAAAGACAAGACCATCGACGACCTGTTCAACGAGGGCTTCGATGCTATGTTCATCGGCGTGGGCGCCAACATCGACGCCCAAATGAAAGCCGAGGGGGTGAAGACCCCCGGCGTGTACAACGCCAGCGAATACCTCATCCTGGGCAATGTGCCCGAAGAACTGCGCCCACCGGGGCTGCCTGAACCGCCCGAGATCAAGGGCAAGCGGGTCATCGTGGTAGGCGGTGGCGACACGGCAGCCGACTGCTTGCGCACCTCCATCCGCTTAGGCGCCAAGGAAGCTATCTGCGTGTACCGCCGCTCCGAGGCCGAGATGCCCGGCGGCGAGAAAGACCGCAAATGGGCCAAAGAAGAGGGCGCGAAATACATGTTCCTCACCCAGCCCGTGCGCTTCATCCCCGGCGAGGATGGCCGCCTGAAAGCGGTGGAATGCATCAAGATGAAATTGGGCGAACCCGACGAAAGCGGCCGCCGCCGCCCCATCCCCATCGAAGGCTCCAACTTCCTCATCGAAGCAGATATCGCCGTCCTGGCCATCGGTTACTGGCCGGACCCCACCATCGGCGAAAGCACCCCTGGGCTGAACACCCATGACTGGGGGCTGATCACCGCCGACCCCAAGACCGGAGCCACCACCCGCGAGGGCGTGTTCGCCGGCGGCGATGCCGTCACCGGCCCCGACCTGGTGGTCACCGCCGTGGCCGCCGGCCGACGGGCAGCCAAGGGCATCGACTTCTATCTGCGCACCGGCAAGATGCCCACCGCCGAGGAACTCAACACCGACCCGGAGACGCTGGTGTTGGTCTAACTTCATCCCCTGCCCACCCAGACCTGCCGGCTTTGCCAGGAGCCCGGCAGGTCTTTTTCTTTCCTTTGACTCGTTCTCTTCTTCCTTTAACACCCCAAAAAAATTCATGGTATAATTCGCTCTGACGCCCGCCCGCCATTGCTCTCTGGGCGCGGCGTTTTCTATGTTGTCAGCCAGGTAACCCCACTCTTTCAGGAAAACCCACCCATGGAAGCGACTTCCACGAACCTTGGGCATGTTCAATCGGTCGACATCACCGAAGAGATGCGCTCGGCCTATCTGGACTACGCCATGAGCGTCATCGTGGCCCGGGCGCTGCCCGACGCTCGCGATGGCCTCAAACCGGTCCAGCGGCGCATCCTCTACGCCATGCACGACATGGGCCTGCGGGCCAACAGCGCCTACAAAAAATCGGCCCGTATCGTCGGCGAGGTGCTGGGCAAGTACCACCCCCATGGCGACCAGGCCGTGTACGAGGCCATGGTGCGCATGGCCCAGGACTTCTCCATGCGCTACCCCCTGGTAGACGGCCAGGGCAACTTCGGCTCCATCGACGGCGACGCCCCGGCGGCCATGCGCTACACCGAAGCCCGCCTCAGTCATCTGGCCGAGGAGATGCTGGCCGACCTGGACAAAGACACCGTGGACTTCATCGACAACTTCGACGGCTCCCTCCAGGAGCCGGTGGTGCTCCCCTCGCGCATCCCCAACCTGCTGATGAACGGCGCGTCGGGGATCGCCGTGGGCATGGCAACGAACATCCCGCCCCACAACCTGCGCGAACTGGTGGACGCCCTGGTCTACCTCATCGACCGCTGGGACAACCTGGATGAGGTGGGGGTAGACGACCTGATGGCCTTCGTCAAAGGCCCCGACTTCCCCACAGGGGGTATCATCGTGGGCGCCGACGCCATCAAGCAGGCCTACACCTCCGGCCGGGGCAAGATCACCGTGCGCGGCGTGGCCCGCATCGAAGAGGGCAAGGGCGGGCGCTATCGCATCGTCATCACGCAGATTCCCTATCAGGTCAACAAGGCCTCGCTCATCGAGCGCATCGCCCACCTGGTGCGCACCGGGCGCATCGACGCCATCAGCGACCTGCGCGACGAATCGGACCGCCGGGGGATGAGCATCGTCATCGAACTCAAACGCGGCACCCAACCCCGCAAGGTGCTCAACCAACTCTACAAGCACACGCCTTTGCAGACCACCTTCGGCGTGCAGATGCTGGCTCTGGTGGAGGGCGAACCGCGCCTGCTTTCGCTCAAGCGGGCCATGGTGGTGTACATCGAGCACCGCCGCGAGGTCATCCGTCGGCGCTCGGCTTACGAACTGGACAAGGCCCGCAAGCGCGCCCACATCCTCGAAGGCTACCTCATCGCCCTGGCCAACCTGGACGCGGTCATCGAAACCATCCGTCGCTCCCCCGACGCCGAGACGGCCAAAGAACGCCTGATGGAACGCTTCCACCTCACCGAGGTTCAGGCCCAGGCCATCCTGGACATGCCACTGCGCCGCTTGGCCGCCCTGGAACGCCAGAAAATCGAGGACGAATACCGCAGCACCCAGGAACGCATCGCTTACCTGGAAGACCTGTTGGCCCACCCCAAGAAGGTGCTTCAGGTCATCCGGGAGGACCTGCTCGATGTGGCGGAACGCTACGGGGACGAGCGACGCACCAAAATCGCGGCGCAGGCCACCGGCGAGATCCGGGAAGAAGATCTGGTGCAGGACGAACCCGTGCTCATCAGCCTGACGCAAAAGGGCTACATCAAGCGCGTGCCCACCCGCACCTTCCGCGCCCAGGGCCGGGGCGGACGCGGCGTGATGGGACACACCACCCGCGACGAAGACGAGGTGATCCTGCTGCTCCCGGCGCGCACGCTATACACCGTGCTCTTCTTCACCGACCGGGGCAAGGTGTACTCGGTCAAAGCCTACCAGATTCCCGAAGCCGGTCGCACGGGGAAAGGCGTGCCCATTGTCCATCTGCTGCCCCTGCTGCCCGGTGAGCAGGTGACCGCCGCCGTGCCCGTGCCCGATTTCGCGGCCGCCGAATACTGCTTCATGACCACCCGGCGAGGCCGCGTCAAACGGGTGCGGCTGGAGGAGTTCGCCGCAGTGCGCCCCTCCGGCCTGATCGCCATCACCCTGGCCGACGACGATGCCTTAGGCTGGGTGCGGCTGACCAAAGGCGACGACGAGATCATCCTGGTCACCGAGCGCGGTCAGGCGCTGCGCTTCCACGAAAGCGAGGTCCGGCCCATGAGCCGCCAGGCCGCCGGAGTGACCGGCATCCGCCTGCACCCGGGCGACGCCCTGGCAGCCATGGAGGTCGTCGAACCCAAAGGCGACCTGCTGGTGGTCACCGCCCAGGGGTACGGCAAACGCACCCCATTGAGCGAATACCCGCGCAAGAGTCGCGCCACAGGCGGTGTGCGCACCATCGATGTCCACGCGCTGGACAAAATCGGCCCCATCGTGGCCGCCCGGGTGGTTCAGGAAGCCGACGACCTCACCCTCATCTCGGCCAACGGCGTGGTGCTGCGCACCAAAGTCAGGCAGATCAAACGCGCCGGTCGGGCCACGCGCGGCGTGCGGTTGATGAACCTGCAATCCGGCGACGCGGTGGCATCGGTCGCCCGTCTGGCCGCTCATTTGTTGAACAACCGAACCAAAGGCCCTCAGGCCGCCTGAAAGCTCCCCCCATCATCAAACAACGCCGCCCAGGCAGGCCGGGCGGCGTTTTACATTCTCCCCTGGTTTACAAAGGCAACCAGATGCGCTGCGTGACGAGCAGGCACACCGTGCCCAGCAGGAACATGCTGAAGAAAAACATCAACGCCAGCACGAAGCGTTGCACCGGCGTCATGCCCAGGGCATCTTGAGGCTGGGGCTCTTCGCTCAACTCCGGCGCTGTGGTGTCGTCCTGGAAAGTTCCGGCATCCGCATTGCGAAAGTCATCCAACATCATCGGCCTCCTGCTCTAAGTGTAGCCATTTTTGACAAAAAGTCAACTGAAGTTCGCCCATCGGACGCCAAACCGCGCCCCGGCCACACGATCAAAGGGAAAGGCTTGTGACGCTCATTCAACCCCGTGGGGCCTACGCCTCCTCCGCTATGGGGCGCAGGTGAGTCACCGTATCCCGGAGCACGCGCACCGCGCCCGAAGGGAGCCGCAGGCGCAAGGCGCCCTGGGAAGTGAGCCCTTCCACCACACCCTGTACCCATTCGCCGCCGGGCAGAGTGGCTTGCACCGGCTGGCCGCGATAAGCCAGCCGCGCCTCCCAGGCCTCCAGAAAGGCCTTGGTGGGCACCCTGGTCCGCCAGGCCAGCAAGGTCTCCAAAACAAACCGCAAAAACGCCCAGCGCGCCACCGGTCGGCCCACGGCATCGGCCACACAACCCGCAGGGAAGTCGAGCCAGGCCTCTGGCGGCACCGCCTGCGGTGCAAGGTTCACGCCAATCCCTAAGGCCACCGCCCGAGGCCGGTCGCCCTGCCACAGCGTCTCGGCCAACACCCCCGCCACCTTGCGTCCCTCGAGGAGCACATCGTTGGGCCACTTGAGCCGCGGGCGCACCCCCCATTGCCTTTCCAGCGCCAGGGCCACGGCCAACCCGCCCCAGACCGCCCACCGGGACAGCGCAGGCACCTCGTCCGGCAAAGGGCGCAAGAGCACGGTGAAGGCCAGGGCCGCGCCGGGCGGCGTATACCACCGACGCCCCAACCGGCCCCGGCCCTGGGTTTGCTCGTCGGCCAACACCAGACAACCGTCAGGCGCCCCGGCTTCGGCCCAGGTCAGCGCCACAGCGTTGGTCGAGCCCACGGCGGGGAAGTACCACCAAGCGCTCAGCGGCAGGCCTCGCAACGCCCAACGCAGATCCTCCGGCGGCGGAAACGGCGGCATCTCTTGCATGGACCACATTGTACCAGGCAAGCGCCGTAGAGGCGAAGGGTGGGGAGAAAAGCACTCCCTCCACCTCCCCCATGGTAGAATTCCCCCCATGAAACGCGGACATCTCCTGCTTGGCGTCGCCATCAGCGCGGGGTTCCTCTACCTGGCCCTGCGCGGCCTTCATCTGGACGAAGTGCTCGCTGCGCTGGGTCGGGCCAACTACTGGTGGCTGCTCCCCGGCGTGGCCGTGTACTTCGTGGGCGTGTGGGTGCGCGCCTGGCGATGGCACTATCTGCTGCGCCCGCTCAAGGCCATCCCCACGCGCACCATGTTCCCCATCGTGACCATCGGCTACATGGGCAACAACATCTACCCCGCCCGCGCCGGGGAAGTGCTCCGCGCCGTGGTGCTCAAGCGGCGCGAAGGCGTGCCCATCTCCGCCTCGCTGGTCACCATTTTGGTAGAGCGGGTGTACGACGGCGTGGTCATGCTCGGTTTCGTCTTCCTCAACCTGCCCCGGCTGGCTGCCCTCGGCGGCGACTCGGGCTTCGTGGGCAGCATCCGCGACTTGGCCCTCTGGGGCAGCGGTGCCTTCTTTGGGGTGCTGGCCCTCTTCCTGCTGGCGGCCATGTTCCCCCAACGGGCCGAGCAGGTGCTCCATGGGATGGCCCGACGCCTTCCCCAAGGGATCCGGGAAAAGACCCTCGGCCTGGGGTTGCGCTTCCTGCAAGGGCTGGAATCCCTGCGCTCGCCGCGGGAGGCCCTGATGGTCTTCGTCACCTCGGTGCTGATCTGGCTGTTGGAGACGGGCAAATACTGGTTCGTGATGCACGCCTTCCCTTTCCAGGTGGATTTCTTCACCCTGATGTTGATGAACGGCATCGTAAACCTGGCCACCACGCTACCCTCGGCGCCGGGGTATGTAGGGACCTTCGACACTCCGGGGATCGCCGTCTTGCGCGCGGCTGAGGTGGCGGGCGAGGTGGCGGCAGCCTACACGCTGGTATTGCACGCCGCCTTGTGGCTGCCCATTACCGCCCTGGGCGGCTACTACGCCCTGCGTGAGGGCATTCAGACCACCGGGTACGCGGAGGCAGCCGAATGAACATCGCCATCGTCGGCGCTGGCGTGGCCGGCATGAGTGCGGCCTATGACCTGCTTCGCGCCGGACATCAAGTGACCCTGTACGAAGCCGACGCCCAGGTGGGCGGGCTGGCCGGGGGATTCAAAGCCCCCCACTGGGACTGGTCCATGGAGAAGTTCTACCACCACTGGTTCGCTTCGGACCAGCACATCCTCGGGCTGATTCGGGAGTTGGGTTGGGAGGACAAGGTACGTTTCCCTCGACCGGTGACCGTGGTTTACCACCAGGGGAAGTTCTATCCTTTTGATTCGCCCTTTGCCGTGCTCCGCTACCCCGGCCTGCGCTGGCCCGACAAGGTGCGCTTCGGCCTGGTGGGGCTCTACCTGCGCCTCACCCCCCGCTGGCAACCTCTGGAACGCCACACGGCCCACGAGTGGCTGCGCCGCACCTTAGGCGAACGCGCCTATACGGCGCTCTGGGAGCCTCTGCTGGTGGGCAAGTTCGGGCGTCATTACCGCGAGGTGAACATGGCCTGGTTCTGGGCCCGCCTGCACGCCCGCACGCCGCGCTTAGGCACCTTCGAGGGCGGCTTTCAGGCCTTTTTGGACGCCTTTGCCGGGCGCCTGCGGCGGATGGGGGCGGAAATTCGCCTCCGAACCCCCGTGGAGCGCATCCTGCCGGAGCCCAAGGGGACCGGCCGCGGCCTGCAGGTCGTGCCCGCCCCGGCGTCAGGGGCCACGCCCCAAACCTACCACCAAGTGCTGGTCACCGTGTCCCCGGCGGGAATGGCCCACATGGCCCCAACCCTGCCCGCGGATTATCTGGAAGGCCTGCTTAAGCTGAGGAGCCTGGGGGCAGTGGTGCTCATCCTGGCCCTCAAACAGCGTCTCTCGCGCGAGGGGTACTACTGGTACAACATTCCCAAGGCCACTGGCTTCCCCTTCCTGGCCCTGGTGGAGCACACCAACTTCCTCTCCGCCGCCCACTTCGGCGGCGACCACATCGTGTACTGCGGCGATTATCTGGACCCCGAACACGAATACTTCCGCCTGAGCAAAGAGGAACTGTTGGAGCATTTTCTGCCCGCGCTGCAACGCATCAACCCCGACTTTCGGCCCGACTGGGTGCGGGGCGTCTGGCTGTTCCGCGCCAAGTACGCGCAGCCGGTGCCGCTGGTGAACCACTCACGCCACATCCCTGCCATCCGCACCCCCTTGCCGGGGCTGTATTTTGCCAGCATGTCCCAGGTCTATCCCTGGGACCGAGGGACCAACTTCGCGGTGGAAATCGGCCGCCGGGCCGCGCGGATGATGCTGGAAGACCACGGCGACTCCGCCGCGTAGCGTCCCCTGCGTCTCCCAGGCCTCAAAAACGAAAAAGGTGCCGGCGGGGGATCGGGGATCATGGTATACTCTTTTCAGCCTTTCTTGAGCAGCCCTGGAGGAAAGGATGTCCCAGAAGACGTTACTCCAAGACCCGGAATTTCAACAGGCCTTGGAACAACTTATCGCCGAGAAAATCGCGCACTTCGTGCGGCAGAACGAACTGCGGGCGCGGGAACTTGCGCTCATAGAGCGGGTCGTTCGAGTAGAAGAGGAGCTCAAAGCACTCCGAGAAATTGAGCAAGCCCGCTTTGAGGCCATAGAGAAGCGTTTCGAGGCCTCAGAAAAACGCTTCGAGAGCCTTCAGCGCGAGATGATCGCCCGCTTTGAAGCCATGGACCAACGCTTTGAAGCCTCGGAAAAACGCTTTGAAGCCTCGGAAAAACGCTTCGAAAGCCTCCAGCGGGAGATGAACGCCCGCTTCGAGAGCCTCCAACGCGAAATGAACGCCCGTTTCGAGGCTGTGGACAAGCGCCTTGGGATGATGCAGTGGACGATGGGGGTGGGCTTCACCGTGATCACGGTGCTCATCACGCTGAGCAATTTCCTGCTGCGGTAGCGGGGGAAACTTGAGGCTTCCAAGAGCGCAAAGGGCCGGTTCAATCTGCGTAAGGGCCACTCCATCCGACTCACGACGCAACGACTCACGGACATACGATTCCCTCTTCACACCCCCAAAAACCGCCTGTGTTGCAGTTCCCACAGGCGGCGGTAGAGGCCGCCCTGGGCCAGCAAGGACGCATGGGTGCCCCGCTCGACGATGCGCCCGTGGTCGAGCACCAGAATCTCGTCCAGGCGGTCCATCGCCAGCAGGCGGTGGGTGATCCAGATCGTGGTGCGGCCCTCCATCGCCACGAACAGGGCCTCCAGCACCTGCTGCTCGGTTACCGGGTCGAGGTGGGCGGTAGGTTCGTCCAGCAGCAGGATGGGCGCGTCCTTGAGCAGCGCGCGGGCGATGGCGATACGCTGGCGTTCCCCGCCCGATAGGCGCATCCCCTGCTCGCCGATGTAGGTGTCGTATCCCTGGGGCAGGCGCAGGATGACCTCATGGATGCGGGCGCGGCGGGCCGCGGCTTCGATTTCCTCCTGGGTGGCGTCGGGTTTGGCCAAGCGCAGGTTCTCCCACACCGTGGCGTTGAACAAATAGGTTTGCTGCGACACCACGGCAAAGTGCGCTCGCACTTCGTCGGGATCCAAAGCCTTGAGGCTTATCCCGCCCAAACGAATCTCCCCCTGCTCATAATCCCAAAAGCGAAGCAGCAGGTTAGCGATGGTGGTCTTGCCCGCACCGCTGGGGCCGACGATGCCGATGGCCGCGCCCTGGGGCACGCGCAGCGATACCCCGCGCAAGGCCGGTTGGTCGCTGCCGGGGTAGGTGAAGGTGAGGTCACGGATGTCGAGGGCGGGGGGCAACGCCCTCGCTCCTCCCCCCTCGCTCCCCCTTTCCCTTTCCCTGGGGGAAAGGGAAGGGGGGAAGGCCGCGTCGCGCGGCAGCGGGGCAGCGGACAGGGGAGAGGGGTGAGGGCCCACATCCACCACCTCAAAGAGACGAGCGGCAGCGGTGCGCACGCTCTCCCACATCTGGGCCGCCGCGGGCAGGGGAGTAGCGGCCTCGAAGGCGGCCAGGGTGAGCAACCCTAAAGCGCCCAGCATCACTCCCCCGATGCGCCCCTCGCGCACCAGGGGGATGCTCAGCACCACCACGCCCCACAAGGCCAGGTCGGCCAGCAGGCCGCTCAGGCCGGTATGGGCCGCGCTGAGCAAGGCTAAGCGGCGCTGGGCGCGGGCGTAGGCCTCGTCCACCTGGGCGATGCGCTCCCCGTGGGCCGCTGCCCGGTCGTAGGCCAACAGGTCGGCCAAGCCCTGAATGCCGCCCACCAGCAGGGCGCTGAGTTGGCCGCGCAGGGCGACCAACCGCTGCCCCGACCCCCGGCTGAGGTGACGCACCACCCAGGGCAACAGCGCCCCGGCGGTGACAAAGGCCACTAAAGCCACCACAGCCAATTGCGGGCCATAGGCGGCTAGAAAAAGCCCCACGCCCAGGGCGGTCAACCCGGCCACCAGCACCGGCGCCACCACCCGCACATACAGGTTTTCCAACGTCTCCACATCGCCCACCACGCGGGCCAGCAGGTCCCCGGCACGATAAGTCATCAGCCGGGCCGGGGCCAGAGGCTCGATGCGGCGGTAGAACCACACCCGCAGCCGGGCCAGCAGCAAAAAGGTCACATTGTGAGAGACCAACCGCTCGGCGTAGCGGAACACCGCCCGGCTAATGCCGAAAAAGCGCACGCCCACGATGGCCACCTGCAATGCGGCCAAATCAGGGTGCAGGGCAGCCATGGCGATCAACCAGGCCGAAGTGCCCATCAAGGACACATTGGCCCCGATGGTGAAGGCGCCCAGGAGCACCGAGAGAGCAACCCAGCCTTCATACCCGCGCAGGAAGCCCAACAACCGCCTCAGGATGGGCCCTTTCCCCTGGGGTTCGGCATCGGGCCCAGGGGGTCCGACCTGGGCGGGCCCCAGGGGGATATCTCCTCTCTCCCCACTCTTCTCCCCACCCTTGCCAAGGGAGGGAAGGGGATGCCCGGCGAAGACGGGCGGGAGTGGGGTGAGACTCGTAGCCGTCACCATGTGGGCATACAGCCCCTTACGGGCCAACAGTTCCTCATGGGTACCCTGCTCTCCCACACGGCCTTGGTCCAAAACCACAATGCGCGTAGCATCGCGCACGGTGTGCAGCCGGTGGGCGATGACGACCACGGTGCGTCCTTCCATCAAGCGGCGGGTGCTGGCTTCCAGTTGAGCTTCGGTCTCTGGRTCRAGGTGSGAGGTSGGYTCRTCRAGGATGAGNAAAGGGNGCRTCCTTGAGAAARGCRCGGGCCARAGCCAGGCGCTGRGCCTGACCGCCGCTGAGGCGCGAACCGGCCTCGCCGATGGGGGTCTGCAGGCCCTGAGGCAGGGTGYGGACGAAATCCTCCAGGTGRGCGGCCYGCAGGGCGCGGTGCAGTTCSGCRGGGGTAGCATCGGGCTTGCCCAGRCGCAGGTTGGCYTCCAGCGTGTCGTGGAAGAGGTGRGGCYGCTGGGGCACCCAGGCMAGGCGGTCGGGGGGCGGGGGGSCTTCTACCACAGTACCGTCGGCGTAGTGGGTGCGGATRCAGCCTTCGGTAGGCTGCAAAAAGCCCAGCAACAGGCCCACCAGGGTGCTCTTGCCTGCACCGCTGGGGCCCACCAGGGCCAGGCGCTCACCAGCGGCGATGCGCAGGCTGACCTCACGCAGGGCAGGCCGAGGCTCACCGGGATAGGTGAAGGTGACCCGATCCAGTTCCACGGCCACGATGGGGGCCTGGGGCGCGGCGGGGCGCTGCGCGGGGCGCAGGGGTTGCGCGTCCAGAATCTCAAAGATACGCCGGGCCGCCGTGACGCCATCCATCCCCGCGTGGAAACGCAGCCCTAACAGACGGAAGGGCAGGTAGAATTCGGGTGCCAGGATGAGCACAAAGAAGGCGCTCTGAAAGGCCATCTTGGCGTAGAGCAGGCGCAGGCCCACCTCAACGGCGACGATGGCCGTGCTGATGGTGGCCAGCAGTTCCAGGGCAAAGGCCGAGAGGAAGGTGAGCCGCAGCACGCCTAAGGTGGCCCGGCGGTAGCGGTCGCTCACCTCGGCGATGGTGTCGGCGTAGTCCTTGGAGCGTCCCAGAAGTTTGAGGGTGGTCAGCCCCTGCAGGGTGTCGAGGAAATGCGCCGAGAGGCGGCTCAGGGTGAGGTACTGACGGCGGGTGACGGCCTCGGCTCCCTTGCCGATGAGCACCATGAAGAAGGGAATAAGCGGGGCGGTGAGCAACATGACCGCGCCCGAAAGCGCATCATGGGAGAAAACGAAGAAGAGGATGGTCAGGGGGATGAGGGCGGTGACCACCACCTGGGGCAGGTACTGGCTGAAGTAAGCGTCCAGGGCTTCGATGCCTTCCACGGCGGTGGCGGTGAGTTCACCAGTGCGCTGCCCACGGGTGTAGAGAGGGCCGAGGGCCTGCAGGTGGGCGAAGAGACGGCGACGCAGGTCGCTCTTCACCCGCACCGCAATGGCTTTGGCACCGATCTCGTGCAGGCCGCCGAGCGAGGCGCGCGCCAGCATAAGGAGCAACAAACGGCGCAGCAGGGGCCACACCTGGGCAAGGTCGGCCCCACCGAGGAAGACGGCATCCACAATGCGGCTGAGCACCCAGGCCTGGGCAATCGTCAACACCCCGGCGAGCCAGATGGTGCCGATAGTGAAGGCAAAGGTACGGCCTGTGCCGCGGGCTAAGGCAATCAGACGACGGTGCATGGGAACAGGAACCAAAAAAGGGGGGTGAAGGGTCCCCCCCCCACCCCCGAAGATGGTCTCCTGAGCTTAGTAGACCATTTTCTCACCGGTGACGCGGCCCCGAAAGATCCAATAGGTCCAGGCCACGTATGCCAGCACGAACGGCAAGAAGATGAGGGAGACAATGGTCATTACCTTCAGAGTATAAGGTGACGATGCAGCGTTGTAGATGGTTAGGCTGTACTCCGGCTTGATGGTGGAGATGAGAAGGCGCGGGTAAAGCCCGGCAAACACCATAATGGTGGCGAGGGCGATGGTCAGCGCACCGCTGAGGAAAGCCCTGCCAAAGGCTCCCTGCTTGACGAAAACGCCAACCAGGACGAGCAGCAACGCCGCAATGGCCGCGGGAATCAGGCCACCGCTGGTCAGAATATCGGTGGCAAAGAAGGCCCAGAGCACGAAGACCACCGTGGCGATTAGGGCGACCACCCAAGCCTTGAAAGCCGTCTCCTTCGCCCGGGCTTCCACGTCCCCTGTCGTGCGCAACGCCAAATAATTGGCCCCATGCATGACAAAAAGGGCAACAAAGGTGATCCCTGCCCACAGAGCGAAGGGGTTGAGCAAGGGCAACAGGCCACCCCAATAGTTCATATTCTCATCAATGGCCATCCCGCGCATCAGGTTACCCACCACAGCACCCCAAAGCACCGCCGCTCCCAGGGAGCCAATGAAGATCATCCAATCCCAAGTAGTGCGCCATCGGGCTTCAGGGTTCTTACTGCGGAACTCAAAGGCCACACCGCGCAAGATCAGGAAAATGAGCATCAAGGTCAACACCAGATAGGCACCGCTGAACAGAGTCGCATATACCTGAGGAAAAGCGGCAAACATCGCGCCACCGGCGGTGATCAGCCACACCTCATTACTGTCCCACACCGGGCCAATGGTATTGATGATCACCCGCCGCTCCTCGTCCTTCTTGCCCAGGAAGGGCAGCAACATACCTACACCGTAGTCAAACCCCTCCAGGACAAAGAAGCCGATGAACAAAACCGTA
>DUEP01000007.1 GCA_011176535.1 Anaerolineae bacterium
CACCACCAGAATCCAGCCGGTTTGTTTATTCATCGGTCCTCCCAACAAAACGAGAAGGTGCTGCCTTTGGAACGCCCCAACGGTTCAGGGGCACAGGCGAAAAAAGCCGCCCTCGCCAATGGCTCAGCGTCGGCGCAGGGCGGCCAGGCGAGCGAACAGTTCACGCTCTTCCGCACTCAGTTGGCGCGGGATTTCGACCTGCACACGCACATACAGGTCACCGTGCTGGTCCGGGTTGCCCAATCTGGGCATCCCTCGGCCGCGCAGGCGGAAGGTCTGCCCCGGTTGCGTGCCCGGCGGGATGGTGAGCATCACATCCCCCGCCGGGGTGGGGACGCGCACCTCGCCGCCCAGCACGGCGGCGTACAAATCCACCGTCACATCGGTGTACAGGTCGTCGCCCTGGCGCTCAAAACGGGGATCGGGTGCCACCTGGACGACCAAGTATAGATCGGCCGCCTGCCCATTGCCCAGCGGCACGGCCCGCCGTAGCCGTACTTTGGTCCCCGTGCGGGCACCCGGCGGGATCTTCACCTCCAAGCGTTTGCCGTTGACCTCGATGTGCCGCGTGGTGCCGTGGTAGGCTTCGTGGAAGGTGATGGCGATGGGCTGCTCATAGGCCTGCGGGGTGGGCTTCCGTTGAGCCTGGCGGCGGTCCCGCTGCACCTCCGGGCCGAAATCCACGCCCGGAAAGCCACCGCCAAAGAACATGCGGAAGAAATCCGAGAAGCCGCTTACCCCGCCGAAGAGATCGTCCAGGTCGCGGAACTCCACCCGCACGCCCTCCGGCATCCCACCGCCGGCAAACCATTCGTCCCAGCGGAAGGGCCCTTGCCCGCCCGTGGTCTGCCAGCGGGCGTACGAATCGGACAACTGGTCATAGCGAGCCCGCTTCTCCGGGTCGCTCAACACCTGATAGGCCTCGTTGATCTCTTTGAACTTTTCTTCCGCTTGTTTGTCGCCGGGGTTACGATCCGGGTGATATTTGAGCGCCAGACGACGATACGCCTTTTTGATTTCCTCCAGGCTGGCGTTACGATCCACGCCCAAGATTTTGTAGTAGTCCTTGTATTCCATTGCTTCCCTCGTAGATGACGCAGCCAGGCAATTTGATTGTACGGCGAATCCATCCCCCTCGTCAAGCGCGATTTCGCCAACTCTTACAGAACTCTAATGTAGCACGCCCCCCTCAGCGGGACCTCCGGGCAGGCACCGAGCCCCCAGGAACGGTTCTTCCCCAAAAATCCGGCTCACCCCCGCGGGGCCTCCAGCGGAAGCCACGGGCTGCCGCCTCCCTGGCCCGCAAAGGCGCGCACTTCCTCCTCCAACGCCGCGTCCGACGCCCAAAAGGCGCTCTGCTGGGAGGCGTACCGTTGCACCCCCTGCACCCAGACCTGCAGCCAGGCCTCCGAGGGTGGCAGCGGGTGCATCACCCACCAACCCTGCCGGGGCAGGTCGCGCAGCGCCGGGAGCCCCTCCCGGGCTGCGTAGGGGAAGTCGGCGTAGTACGCCGCCACCCGTCCCGTGGCCTCGGCTGCGGCGCGGGTGAGCCGGTGGTCCACATGGCCGCCGATGGCCATGGGTGCCACCACGCGGGCCTCGGCGGGCCACTCACGGCGGAAGTGATTGGCCAATGTCTCCACCAGGGCCTCGTCGGTGGGGTGCAGGGACCCGGTCAGCGCATCGAAATCGGGGTAGAGCGGCTCCCCGGTGGCATCGCGGCGGTAGATGGCGTCGGGCACTTCCAGGTGGCGTGGCGTCAGTCCCAGCAGGCGGCAGGCGGCGTGGTCCTCGGCGCGGCGGGTGGCGACCACCTCTTCCCGTTGCAATCCCCACATCTGGTGCAGCACCTGCGCCACCAGGCTCAACGGCCCCGGCGGCGGCTCACCGGCGCACACCGTCCACACTTCCACACGATCGCCTTGCTGCACCCGCCAGGCCAGCCAGCCGCCTAACGAATACACCGCATCATCCAGGTGGGGAGAAAGCACAACCCACAGCATCCTCTCCTCCGACGCCAGGCAACACAAGCCGCCCCCAACAGGCGGCCTATTCCACGGTCAGCAGACAGCGAGCCAGGGATCACTCTTCCAGAATCTGGCCCACCTGGCGCAGCAAGCCCAGCACCAGCAGGCCCAGTTTCACGCCCACTTTGGCGTTCAGTTGCGGGGGGCGATTCTCGGCTTCAGCCCGTTGCACCATGAGATACCCCGCGCCCAACCCAGTCAACGCGCCCAACAACGCACTGAAGAGCAGGGTGCGGGTTTTCCAGGAAGTGCGGCTCTTTGCAGGAGGCTGCTTCACACCCATCGTTTCCTCTCTCCTATCGGCGGCGCTGCCCCCACAGGCGCTGCCATCCGGCGCGCAAGCCCTCCAGGCGCACCCACGGGGAAGCTACCCGGTCACTCAGGCGGCGAATGCCATCCCCCACCCGGCGCAGGAAGCCCTGGGTGTGGTTCGCGCCGCGATGCACGGCCTGCGGGGCCTTGCGCATGACCACCACCGCTGCCACCAGGGCGAGCAACACTGGCAGGCCGCCCAGCAGGCACAGCAGCGCCAGCAGGATGACGGCGGCGCTCCCGCCCTGGGTGGTCACCGAGGGGCTCAACGCCGCGGCCACCGCCAGCGCCAGGGCCAGCAACACGCCCACACCCAGCGGCACGCCGATTTGCAACGCCACCTGGGTTTTATGGCGCCGCAGGGTTTCTTGAGCCTCTGGCGAAGAAAGACTTTGAGGTTTCTCGGTCATCATGGGGTTATTTTAGCACAGGAGCGAAAGCCCCTGGAGCGCCTCATGGTGCCGCCGTCACGCAACACGCGGCATAGGAGCGCCAGAGGGTGAGCGAAGGCGCTAAAGGCGTCATCGTCGAAGCCCCGCCTTGCCCGAACAGCGTCACGATGGGCGCCTTTCGACTACAGACGCTCACGCACCTTCCGCTCAGGGCGCTGCGTCTTGGGTAGGTGACGCCAGGGGTTGAGTAGAGATGCCGTAGTCGAAGCCGTCAAGCAAGCAGAGGTCAAGGAAAGAGAGGGAGTTGCGTACCACTACCCTCTTGGGGTGGGGTAAAATGGAAACATGAACACCCAACAGCGCCCCACCTTTTCCGTCGTCGTGCCCGTATATAACGAACGGGAGTCCCTGCCCGAACTTTACCGGCGGGTCAGGGCGGTTATGGAGAGCCTGGGTGAGCCGTGGGAACTGGTGTTGGTGGACGACGGCTCCACCGACGGCTCCACCGACTTGATGCGGCAGTTGCGGGAGCAAGACCCCGAGCATGTGCGTCCGGTCATCTTCGCCCGCAACTTCGGCCACCAAATCGCGGTCACCGCCGGGCTGGATTACGCCCGCGGCGAGGCGGTCATCATCATGGATGCCGACCTTCAGGACCCGCCTGAGGTCATCCCCGACCTGGTGGCCAAGTGGCGCGAGGGGTATCAGGTGGTCTATGCCGTGCGGGCCGCCCGCGAGGGGGAGACCTGGTTCAAGAAGACCACCGCCGCCCTGTTCTACCGCCTGATCTACCGCATCACCGATGTCAAGATCCCAGTGGATACCGGCGACTTTCGCCTGATGGACCGGCAGGTGGTGGATGTGCTCAACCGGATGCGGGAGCGACATCGCTTCATCCGGGGCATGGCCGCCTGGGTAGGCTTTCGCCAGACAGGCGTGCCCTACAAGCGGGCGCCGCGCTTCGCCGGGGAGACCAAATACCCCCTGCGCAAGATGCTCAAATTCGCCCTGGACGCCATCACGGCCTTCTCTTACTTCCCGCTGCAGTTGGCCACCTACATGGGGTTCGCTTCGGCCGGGCTGGCCATCGTGGCCATCCCCATCGTGGTCGTGCTGCGGCTGACCGGCTCCCAGGCCTTCTATGGCCAGGCGACCACGCTCATCGCCGTGCTCTTTTTGGGCGGCGTGCAGTTGATCTCCTTAGGCATCCTGGGCGAGTATGTGGGCCGCCTATACGACGAGGCCAAAGACCGCCCCCTCTATGTGGTGGCCGAAGCGCCAGAGGAGGAGCCGGGCCAGAAATCATAGGAGATTGGCGAGCGGGGTGGTATAACCGCGCCCAATATTTCATCGAGAGAGGTAAACCTATAAAACAAAAACTCCTTCGCGCCCTAATCGCCATTGGCGTGATCTTCGTGCTGAAAAAACAGGCCCTCATCGAGGGGCTGCGCAACACCCACTAAGGGAGCCCTGGTTGCCACCACCCCTTCCTGACCCAACGACGGGGAGGGGTGGTTGTTTTTTGGTGGCCTTCGCCGGAAACCCCGCCATCCGACGCAGACGAAAGGGGCGGTTCTGAAAGGCAACGCAATCCCAGGGGCCGTGGTAATGGCGTATAATATCCTGAGCATCCACCATCATCCATCCTTTCGTGAGAGGGACCTATGACCTCCTTCACCCCCATCAACCTGACGGTTGACGAAGCGCGCCTGGAACGAGCCGTGCAACGGGCCCGCGAGCGCGGTGTGCTCATCCCCACCTTTGCCCAGATGCAGGACCCCAGCCGCATCCCGGAGGAGATCCAGGCTGAGTTACGCCACATCGGGTTGTGGGACCTGCACCCGCGCAACCTGTTCCGCATCACCTGGCACAACGAGCCGGTGGAGCGGGGCGGGGGCTTTGGGCCGGTCAATGTCCTGGAGTTTCCGGCAACCCTCACCGGGGTCCGGGCACGGATTCTGGCCCTGGTGGGCAAGTGGTTCCCCACGGGGGCGCACAAAGTGGGGGCGGCGTTCGGGTGTCTAGTGCCGCGCCTGGTCACCGGTCAGTTCGACCCCACCGCGCAAAAGGCGGTTTGGCCTTCCACGGGTAATTACTGCCGGGGTGGGGCCTACGATTCGGCGCTGTTGGGCTGTGCTTCCATCAGCATCCTGCCCGAAGGGATGAGTCGCGAGCGGTTTGTCTGGCTGGAGAGCATCGGCAGCGAAGTCATCAAGACCCCCGGCACCGAGTCCAATGTCAAGGAAATCTTCGACAAGTGCTGGGAACTGCGGGCCTCGGGCGAAGACCTGATGATTTTCAACCAGTTCGAGGAGTTCGGCAACTACCTGTGGCACTACGCCGTCACCGGCAAGGCCATGGAAGAGGTGCTGGTTGACCACCTGGGGCCGCGGGATACCTTCCGGGGGCTGACGGTGACCACGGGCTCGGCCGGCACCATCGCCAGCGGCGACTATCTCAAGCAGGTCTTCCCCCAGGCCAAGATCGCCGCCGGAGAGGCGCTGCAGTGTCCCACGCTGACCGAGAACGGCTTCGGTGAGCATCGCATCGAGGGCATCGGCGACAAGCATGTGCCCTGGATCCACAATGTGAAGAACACCGACATGACCATCGCCATCGACGACAACGCTGTGGTGCGTCTGGCGCGGTTGTTCAACGAACCGGTCGGCCGGGCGTATCTGGTGCGTCAGGGCGTGCCCGAGGATTTCGTGGCCCGGTTAGGTTTGCTGGGCTTTTCGGGCATCGCCAACCTACTCATGGCCATCAAGTTCGCCAAATACTACGAGTTGGATGAGCACGACTTCGTGATCACCGTGCTTACCGACTCTATGGACCTCTACCAAAGCCGCCTGAAGGAGATGCGGATCGCGCACGGGGAGTACACCGAGGCCGACGCGGCAGCCGACTTCGCCCGTTACCTGCTGGGGGCCGACCTCGACCATGTGCAGGAACTCACCTATGTGGATCGCCGGCGCATTCACAACCTCAAATACTTCACCTGGGTGGAGCAGCAGGGCAAAACCTCGGACGAACTTCGCGCCCAGTGGTACGACCGGGATTACTGGAAGCACATTCAGGCGTTGGTGCCCGAAATCGACGCGTTGATCGAGGACTTCAACCGGCGGGTGCTGCAGGGATAGACCGGGCCTCAAAAGGAGGAAGATTTGTGAACGCCAAGGATAGCCCTTGGCTTCGTGGAAGAAAGTTAAGCACCATCTCTGGATTGGAAGATAGAGCGTATGACCGCCTTACCCCAGCCTGCTGATCTGGTGCTGGTCGCCTTTTTGCCCCACCCACGGGACCTCGAAATCGCCCGCGTGTTGGGGTGGTATCGCATCCCACTGGCCACGGCGCCCAAGGTGGTGGCCGTGGACTGGCTGGCCTTCTACCAGCCGGCGGCCTTTGGCCCGGCGCACCGCTGGCGCATCGAATGGGTGGCGCCGGTGTTGGGCCACGAGTTGGTCACCCGGCGGGAACTGTTCCGCGATGAGCCGGACCATCCCCGGGCGCACGAGAAGTATTACAAAGTGCAGTTGGGCCCCCTGGTGCGCCTGCCGCAGCCCATCCTGGCCCAACGCTGGCGGCGGGTGATCTTTCTCTACACCACGGGCGAGCGCCTGCTGGCCGCCCGAACGCTGTACGACCTGGTGGTGCGCGATGGGGAGCGCCGTCTGCTGTGGCGGGCGTTGCGCGAGCGGGCCGACCGCCCTTACCGCGCCCAAACGACCCCAGACGAAGTCCCGCCGGAAATCCTGGCGCTGTTACTTATGGAATCCTCCCAGAAGTCAACATGAGCAAAAAGCGAAAAAGAAGAAGACTCACCGCCCCAAGCCCCCAAGCGCGTTTACCAGACCCCACGCTCGACCCTCCGGGAACCCATCCCGAGCCTTACGAAATCGAATTCGGCAGGGACGGGAAGCCGGTGTATGTGGCCGGCCCTTACCACCCGCCGTGGTTTGTGGATGAGGTGCTGAGCACCCTGGAACGCACGGCCCCGGGGAGTTATCATTTCGTGGTTCCACTCGCCGAGGACGACCTGCCCGAAGATCTGCTCTGGGCGGGAGAGGAGGATGCGTTCGACACGGAAGACTGAAACGATGCGGCGTCGCCAAACCCGCCCCACACGCCGGGAATCGCCGTGCCCGCCTTCGCTCAAGACGAAGCGGAACTCATAGCCGGGTTGCTGCAGGGCCTGCACCCTGTGCTTCGGCGCCCTCTGGAGACCGCCTGATGCCTTCCCCGATGTTGCCTTCGACCCCCGGAGCCTACGCCCTGGCCCTGCGCCTCGAGCGCCCCGTGGGCCTGCGCGTGGGGGCTTTGGGGGTGTGGGACTTCCCCGAGGGGGTGTATGTGTACCTGGGCAGCGCGCGCGGGCCCGGCGGGATCCGGGCGCGGCTGGGCCGCCACCTGCGGGGCGCCTCGACCCCGCCCGGTACGGGCCGGCCGCGCTGGCATGTGGACTATCTGCGCGCCATGGCGCAGCCCATCGCCTGGGGATACACCGTGGCGCCTGCTCCGGGCCTGCCTTGGGAATGCCTCTGGAGCCAGCGCCTGGCCGCTGCGCCGAGGGCCTGGGTTCCTGTGCCGGGCTTCGGCGCGTCGGACTGCCGCCACCGTTGCCCGGCCCATCTCATCGCCTTCCCTCCCGACGCGGAGCTGCTGGCATGGCTGCGCGAGAGGAGCAAGACCTGGGGCCTGACCTGGCACACCATGACGGACTAAGCGCCCTCTCCCCTGCGAGGAGGGCGCTTCGTTCCCCAGCCCTCTCCCTTGCTGCAGGCCCCGCCTGGGCGAAAGGCAGCACCACCGGTCAAAGGCCGGGCCCGAACCGGCGTTTGCCAGTACAATAAGGGAGGCAACACCACCCCCGGACGCGAAACCTTCCTGGAGGTCCAGCATGAGCGAGCGCAAACTTCTCTTTCGCGGCGGCACCGTGGTCACGGCGGCCGAGTCCTTCCAGGCCGATGTGCTGGTCGTGGGGGAACGCATCGCCGCCATCGGGCACGACTTGACCCTCCCGGACGCCGAAGTGGTCGATGTGCGCGGCAAGTTGCTGCTCCCCGGCGGCATCGACCCGCACACACACTTCGACCTGCCTATGTTCGGCACGGTCTCTTCGGACGACCATTACACGGGCACCAAAGCGGCGGCCTTCGGCGGCACCACCACGGTCATGGATTTCATCCCCCAGGACTGGCCCACGCTGGCCGAAGGGCTGCGCATCTGGCAGGAGAAGGCGGCCAAAGCCGCGGTGGACTACTCCTTCCACTTCAACCTCACCCGCTGGGACAAGCGCGTGGCCGCCGAACTGCCTCAACTGACCGCATGGGGTTTCCCCAGCATCAAGATGTTCATGGCCTACAACGGCCGGCTGCGCCTGAGCGACGGGGAGATCTTCCAGGCCATGCGCCTGGCCGCCCGGCACGGCATCCTCACCATGCTGCACGCCGAAAACGGGGATGTCATCGATGTGCTGGTGCGCGAAGCGCTGAATGCCGGCCACACCGAGCCCATCTGGCATGCCCGCACCCGCCCGGCCTGGGGCGCGGTGGAGGCGGTGCTGCGCGGCGCGGCCCTGGCCGCCCAAGCCCAGGCTCCCCTTTATGTGGTCCACATGAACACGGCCGGCGGCGTGGATGTCCTGACCTACGCCAAAGAGCAAGGAGTGCCCATCTACGGCGAAACCTGCCCCCAGTATCTGTTCTTCACCGAAGAACACCTGCAGCGCCCCGACGGGGCCAAGTGG
The DNA here is from genome assembly GCA_011176535.1 of Anaerolineae bacterium. Taxonomy (NCBI): domain Bacteria; kingdom Bacillati; phylum Chloroflexota; class Anaerolineae; species Anaerolineae bacterium. Next base: position 8,478 of record DUEP01000007.1, read on the forward strand.
ATTTGCTCGCCCCCCATGCGCACCGCCGAGGACAACGCCGCCCTGTGGGAAGGCCTCTCCCAGGGGTTGCTGGACACCGTGGGCACGGACCACTGCCCCTTCTTCTACGACGGCACCCGGCCCATCGTGTACGAGGGGGAAGAGATCGCCATCCCCGGCAAGGAGTTGGGCCGCGACGATTTCACCAAAATCCCCAACGGGCTGCCAGGGGTGGGTGACCGCCTGCCCGTGTTGTGGACCAAAGGCGTGGTGGAAGGCCGCCTGACCCCCGAACAATTTGTGGCCCTGACCAGCACCAACGCCGCCAGGATTTTCGGCCTTTATCCCCGCAAGGGCACCCTGGCCCCCGGCGCCGACGCCGACATCGTAGTCTGGGACCCGGACCTCAAGGTGACCTACGGCGTGGCCGTGGCCCAACACCGCACGGACTACAACCTTTACGAGGGTTGGGAACTGACCGGCTTTCCAGTGCAGGTGTACCTGCGGGGCCAACTCATCGTGCGCGAGGGCGAGTGGCTGGGGCAGCGCGGTCAGGGGCGATTGCTGAGGCGCAAGCCGCAGGCGTGGCGATAAGGGAGGGGCGAGTTGCGAGTTACGAGTGACAGAACAGGAGGACCCATGACGGCCAAGATTCTTGACGGGAAAGCCATAGCCCAACGCATCCGTGAGCAGATTGCCCGCGAGGTGGAAGAACGGGTGGCGGCCGGACTGCCGCGTCCCGGCCTGGCCACGGTGCTGGTGGGCGACAATCCGGCGTCGCAGGTCTATGTGCGCATGAAGCACAAGGCCTGCGAACAGGTGGGCATCCGCTCCTTTGCCTACCACTTGCCGGCCACGGCCTCCCAGGAGGAAGTGGAGGCCCTGGTGAGCGACCTAAACGCCAACCCGGAGGTGCACGGCATCCTGGTGCAGTTGCCTTTACCGCCGGGGCTGGACGAGGAGCGCATCTTGAGCCGCATCGATTTGCGCAAGGATGTGGACGGTTTCCATCCCCTGAACATCGGCCGTCTGGCGCAAAAGGGACGGGAACCCCTGTTCGTGCCCTGCACCCCCCTGGGGATCCTGCACCTGCTGGACGAAGCCGGGGCGAAGTTGGAGGGGGCAGAAACCGTGGTGCTGGGCCGCTCGAACATCGTGGGGATGCCCATGGCCTTGCTGCTGCTGCGGCGCAATGCTACGGTGACGGTGTGCCATTCCCGCACGCGCAACCTGCCCGAAGTCACCCGCCGGGCCGACATCCTCATCGCCGCGGTGGGGCGTCCTCAGATGGTGCGCGGCGATTGGGTGAAACCGGGCGCGGTGGTCATCGATGTGGGCGTCAACCGCGTCGAGGACCCCACGGCCAAGAAAGGTTACCGCCTGGTGGGCGATGTGGCCTTCGACGAGGTGCGGGAGGTCGCCGGAGCGCTCACCCCCGTACCGGGAGGCGTGGGGCCGATGACCATCGCCATGCTGCTGAAGAACACCCTGCGGGCGGCCAAGTTGGCGGAATAGCATCCTTTGGGTTCCCTGCAGAAAACCCCTTTCCTCCCGCTCAATCCCCCTTTCCACGCTTGGCAAGGGGAGGAAAGGGGGAAGCAGCCCTTCGATCCCTTGAGCGGAGCGGCCCGCAGGGACGCGCAGCTGAAGGGGCGGTGAAGGGCCTTCCCTGAGCCTTTCGACTGTGGGCTGCGCCCTCCGCTCAGGTTAGCCGAAGGGCCTGCCCTGAACCCTGTGAAGGGCCGCAAAGGAGAGAGGTGGGGGGTGGCCCCCAAGCCTGTCCCGTACGCTTCGCCTTCCTTGAGTATGGGTGAGCAGGCCTTTCAGGAGGAGCGACGATGAGTGAGTCCCCCTTGCTTGAGCCACTTCACCATCCAGACCCTCAGGTACGTCTGGAGGGTCTCGCGGCCCTGTCCGAGGAAGAGCCGCAAGCCGAGGCCGTGCCTGTGCTGCTCCGCCTGGCCGCCCGCGACCCCTCCCCCGAAGTACGCCGGGCGGCCCTGGCCCTGCTCCGCCGCCCCCAGTGGCTGCCTTTGTGGCGCAGGCTCCCTCCGCTCAGCGTGCAAAACTGGCTGAAGCGCGCCCTGCCCCAATGGGCCGCCGAGGGCGTGCTCACCCCCGAGCAGGTGGAGGTGCTGCAAACGCGCTACCTGCCGCCTGCGCCAACCTCCCCACCCCGCGTCGAACCCGAAACCTCCCCTCGCTCGCGCGAGTGGCCCTGGCGCCTGGCCCTGGGCCTGGGCGTGTTCCTCCTGCTGGCCGCCGCCCTGCTGTTCTCGGCCCTGTTCCCCAGCGTTCGCGTGCCCATCCTGCTGGCCGCCGACCTGCTGCTGGCCCTGGGCGCCGCCCTGCTCTATCGCTGGCTCAAGCCCGCCTCGGCCGTGCTCTACCTGCTGGCCATGCTCCTCTTCCAGATAGTGGCCTTCACCGCGGTGGAAGACTTCGCCTGGGAACCCGCGGAGCGCATCCTGGGCCTGACCTCGCTGGCCTGGGCCGCCCTGTGGAGCGTCGGCCTGCGGGGCTACCAGACCCGCTGGGCCGTACCGGGGCTCACCCTGGGCCTGGCGCTGGGTGGGGGCTTTCTGGCCATCGATTTTGGAGTTTCGGTAGGCCTGGTGTGGATGTTGCTCGCCTTGCTCCTCCTGAGCGCCGTACCCTCCTTGCAACGCGCCTTACCCCGCCTCAAAGGGTGGCTTTGGGGCTTCCCGCACCTGCTGCTTTTCGCCGGGCTGCTCGTGACGGCCCTGGAGAGCGAACCGCCTCACCCCTGGGGCAGGCCGGAGACCCGCTGGCTCCTGGCCTGGGCTCTGGCGTCTCTAGGCTACCTGTTTTCGGCCCACTACGGCCCCGGCAATCGCCACTGGCTCTGGCCAGCTGCGTTGAGCGGCTGGATGGCGGCCATGCTCGTCCCGGCGGCGGGGCTCTGGGAACCGGCGGCGCGCACGTTATGGTTGGGTCTTCTGGTGGCGGTTAGCGGGGGCCTGCGCTGGCACCTCACCCAGGGGCGGTGGCCGTTGTTCGCCCTGCTGCTGCTTTCAACCGTCGCCTCCCTGGCCTCAGCGCCTTCCCCCGGTTGGCGCACCCTCGCCTGGGCCTGGGCCACCCTTTGGTTCGCGCTGGACTACCTGCGCCACGGTCACCCTGCCTCCAGCGCGCTGGCGCTGCTGACCGGGAGCGGGGCTTACTTCAGCCTGTGGTTGCTCCTGCCTCCTCCCTGGGCGACCATCCCCATCCAAGGCCGCATGGCCCTCGAACTGGCTCTCCTTGGCGGGGGGCTGGCCTGGGCCCAACGCACCCAACGCCGTCTGACGTGGCGCGTTCCCCTGGGCGTGGCCGTGGGCCTGTTGGCGGCAGGGCTGACGATCGCCCTGCCCTTTGGGGCCACCATCGACCTGCCCGCCGAATGGAGCGTCTCCTGGGCCACGGCCAGCGGCCTCTATCTCTTCCTCGCCCTGCTGGCCTGGGGGTTGGGCGCGGTGTTCGTTCACCCCCTGGGCGACGCGCTGGCGCTGGTTTACGGCGAGGCCGCCGTGGCCTCCGGCCTGGCCGCCCTGGAAGGATACCGTTCCCCCTTCTGGCCGCTGTCCTTGCTCGGCCTTCCCCTGGGGGGCTACCTACTGGCCTGGAACCTCGCCCCACGCAACATCCGCCGGGCACGCTGGCTCGAGGGGGTGGCCTTGCTGATCGCCTCGGTGGTGGGATTGACCTTCCCCTGGGCGCAGAACGGCTGGGCCGTGCTGGCCCTCACCGGCGTGGCCGCCCTTTGGAGCCTCACCGCCTACCGGCACCGGAACCCTTTCGCCGCCTTCCCCGCCGGGCTGGCCCTTTGGGGGGCCTACGCGGTCAGCCTCTTCCTCTTCACTGTCCGTCAGCCCCAGTTTTACACCATGGCCGCTGCGGGGCTGGTTCTGGTGCTGTACCACCTCTTCCACCACGCCCGGCGAGGCGTCATCGCCTTCTTCCTCGGCCTGGGGGCCCAACTCATCCTCTTCACCACCACCTACATCCAACTGGTGAGCCAGCCCGAGCGGGCCGGGGCGTATTTCACCCTGCTCTTCCTGCAGGCCCTGGCCGTGCTGGGCTACGGCTTCTGGGTGCGCACGCGCCTCTTCCTCTGGGGCCCGGCCCTGGCCATCGCCCTCACCGTGGCGACCATGGTGTTGAGCCGTTGGGGCGGGGTGGGCGTGCTCCTGCTGATCTGCCTCACCGGTACCGGACTGCTGACCGGGGGATTGCTCTTCCTCTGGAAGCGGAACCGGCCCCAGGAAACCTCACCGGACACTGAGGACGCGCCCTGACCCCTTCATCCTTCACCATCCCCAAAGCCCCCTGACACCCAAAGCCCCGGCGGGCGAAAGGTCTGCCGGGGCTTTCTTAGTCCCTCACCGGTTGTGCGGAGGGGTCAGGCCCTGGCTCCGGCCGGGCGCAGCCCTTCGGAAGCGGCTCCGTTGCCGTTTTCGTCCAGGATGTCAAACTGGCTGTAGTACATCTCGGCGTAGAAACCGCCCCTGGCCAGCAATTCCTCGTGGGTGCCCTGCTCGATGATGTCGCCCTCGTGGATAACCAAGATGTTGTCCGCGTTGCGGATGGTGGAGAGACGGTGGGCGATGACAAAACTTGTGCGTCCCTCCATCAGCCGATCCATGGCCCGCTGGATGAGCAACTCGGTGCGCGTGTCCACATTGCTAGTGGCCTCGTCCAGGATAAGCATCGGCGGGTCGGCCAGGAAGGCACGGGCGATGGTGAGCAACTGCTTCTCTCCCGAAGAGATGTTCGTGCTTTCCTCGTTGATCACCGTGTTGTAACCTTCGGGCAGGGTACGGATGAAATGGTCGGCATGGGCCGCCCTGGCCGCGGCGATGACCTCCTCGTCCGTGGCGTTAGGCCGACCGTAACGGATGTTCTCCATGATGGTCCCGTTGAACAGCCAGGTATCCTGCAGCACCATCCCGAACATGCGCCGCAAATCGGCCCGGCGGAACTCGCGTATATCATGCCCGTCGATCAGAATGGCGCCCTTATCCACATCGTAAAAGCGCATGAGCAATTTGACCAAGGTGGTCTTGCCCGCGCCCGTTGGCCCCACAATGGCCACCTTCTGGCCGGGTTCAATCCGCGCCGAGAAGTCCTTGATCACCGGCTTGCCGGGGATGTAACTGAAGCGCACATGACGGAACTCTACCCGCCCTTCCACCTTGTCCAACACCACCGGATTTTCGGGATCGGGCACCTCCTCCGGCTCATTCAAGAAGGCGAAGACCCGCTCAGCCGCGGCTGCGGTGGATTGCAGCACATTGGCGATGTTGGCCATCCGTTGAATGGGCTGGGTGAAGTTGCGCACATACTGCAAGAAGGCCTGAATGTCGCCCACTGTGACCAGATTACGGATGGCCAGAAAGCCCCCCAACACACTCACGGCCACATAGCCCAGGTTGCCCACGAAGAGCATCAAAGGCATCATGATACCCGAAAAGAACTGGGACTTCCAGGCTGCGCCGTAGAGCACCTGATTGAGACGGTCAAACGCGCTCACCCGCTGTTCCTCGTTGCCAAAGGCCTTGATGACCAGGTGCCCGCCGAAGGTTTCCTCCACATGGCCGTTGAGATGACCCAGATACTCCTGCTGTTGGCCGAAATAACGCTGCGAGCGCTTGACCACCACCCGCACCAGCACTCCGGACAAAGGCAACACCAGCAGGGCCACCAGGGTCATCTGCCAACTGATGGTCAACATCATCACCAGGATCCCCACCAGAGAGACCACCGAGGTCACGGTCTGGCTCAGCCCCTGCGAAAAGGTCTGGTTGATGACATCCACATCGTTGGTCACCCGGGAAAGCACCTCACCGTAGGTCGTGCGGTCGAAGTACCGCAGAGGCAGGCGGTGAATTTTGGCGGCGATGTCGCGGCGCAGACGGTAGGCGATGTCCATGGAGATGTTGACCATCATCCAGCCCTGGATGTAATGAAACACCGCCGAGGCAGCGTATAGGCCCAGCACGGTGAGCAAAATCTGCCCAATTTTGCCAAAGTCGATGTCCCCTGTGCCGCTGATGCGGGCCATGATGCCTTCGAAGAGCGTGGTGGTGGCCTGCCCCAGAATCTTGGGGCCGACGATGTTGAGCACGGTGGCGATGACGGCGATGAGCAGCGCCGCGGCCAGCGCGTAGCGGTAGCCGCCCATGTAGCCCAGCAGTTGCAACAGGGCGCCTTTGAAATCCTTGGGCTTCTCGGCCGGCATCAAGGCCGCCCGGTTGTGCCCCACCATCAGGGCCGGCTTGCGCCGCGGCGTGGGGGCTCCGTTGCCATGGGGGTTGCGGGATTCGCTCATGCCAGCACCTCCTCGCCCAGTTGGGTCAGGGCGATTTCACGATACACCTCGTTGGTTCGCAGCAGTTCCTCGTGGGTGCCCCTCCCCACCAGCCGGCCCTCATCCAGCACCAGGATAAGATCGGCATGGCGAACGGGGGCCACCCGCTGGGTAACGATGATCACCGTGGCGTTGGCCGCGTAGCGCTTCAGCGCCCGGCGCAATGCCGCCTCGGTCTTGAAATCCAGGGCAGAGAAACTGTCGTCGAAAATGTAAATGGGCGCGCGGCGCACCAGGGCGCGGGCAATGGCCAGCCGCTGCTTCTGCCCGCCCGAGACATTGGCGCCACCCTGCGCGATTTCTGCCGTCAGGCCCTCGGGTTTGCCAAAGACAAACTCAGCCGCCTGGGCCACCTCCACGGCCTGGCGCAGCACCTCCTCGGGAGCCTCCTCGTCAGCCATGCGCAGATTGTCGGCAATGGTCCCGGTGAACAACGCGCTGCGTTGGGGCACAAAACCGATACGCCGTCGCAGGTCGGCCAGCCGCACCTCGCGAATGTCCACCCCATCGATGCGGATGGCCCCTTCGTTCACATCGTAGAAGCGCAGGATCAGGTTGACCAGGGTCGATTTGCCCGACCCCGTGGTACCAATGATGGCCGTCACCCTGCCCGGCTCGGCCACGAAGGAGATGTCGTGCAACACATCGGCTTCGGCACCCGGATACCGGAAGGAGACATGCTCGAAGGCCACCACCCCCCGGAAAGGCTCGGGGAAAGATTTAGGCTGTTCGGGGTCTTTGACCGACGGCTCGGTATCCAGCACCTCGGCAATCCGGTCACCGGACACAAAGGAGCGGGGCAGGAAAACGAACATCATGGTCATCATCATGAAGGCCATCACCACCTGGAAGGCGTATTGCAAAAAGGCCATCATGTCGCCCACCTGGATGAACCCTTGATCCACCTGATGCGAGCCTACCCAGAGAATAAGCACCCCCAGGGCGTTCATCAGCAACATCATCAGGGGGAAGAGCAACACCATCACCCGGTTCACGAACAGGCTCACCTGAGTCAGGTCCAGGTTGGCCTGATCGAAGCGTTTCGTCTCTTCAGGCTGCCGGTTGAAGGCCCGCACCACGAGCAAACCGGTGAGGTTCTCCCGCAGCACCAGGTTGAGCCGGTCGACGAGTTTCTGCATAATCCGGAACTTGGGCAGCGTGATGGCGATAATGCCCCCGATAATCACCGAGAGCACGGCCAGGACCAGGGCCAGTATCCACCACATGTTGGGCGCGGTGTCCAGCGCATGAAGGATGCCGCCGATGCCCAGGATGGGGGCGAAAAACATCAATCGGATGATCAGGAAGAGCACTGTCTGGATTTGCGTCACATCGTTGGTGGTGCGGGTGATCAGCGAAGCGGTGGAAAAGCGGTTGAACTCGGCGGCGGAAAAGTTGACCACTTTGGTAAACACAGCGTCACGCAGATCGCGGGCCACCCCGGCCGCAGTGCGGGCTGCAAAGTACCCCACCCCAATGGCCGCCAGGATGGAGACCAGGGTCACCCCTAACATGCCCAGCCCTACCAGGAGGATGTACCGCATTTGCCGCGCGGCGGTCTCCACCCCCAGCGCCTCGTATTCGGCCTTCACCACGCCCACGGCCATCTGCACGAGCATGTTGTCGCCCAACGCAGCGAAGCGCTCGTTGATGGCGACGATCACCTGGGCCCGGATGTTTTCCGGCATGCGGGGCAGCACATCGAACAAATCGGTGCCGGGAGGCAAGCGGCTGAGGTCAAACCCCATTTGCTGGCCCAACGCGGCCGCCTTTTCCGGATCCGCCAGCATCTTCTGCAGCCCGGAGGTCACCACCAGCCCCTTGGCAAGGACCGGGTTCAGGGCCTCCCGGGCGGCTTTGTCCAGCGGGCGTAACACATAGATAGGCCCATCCAGCGCGGGGTATTGCGCCTTGAGCGCTGCGTAGTCGGGGTCGTCAGGCGTGACCAGACGATAGGCATCTTTCACCATCCGCTGCTCCTCGGGGGTCAGGAAGAGCAACACATGCTCCAGGGTCTGCGGACGCAGGGCCTCGGCCACCGCGTCCTCCACGCCTCCCTGCTGAATGCCGTTGTTTACAATCCGGGCCATGTAATCGGGCAGGGCTAGATTGGCGTTGGCCTGCACGAAGAGCAGCACAATGGCAATGAACACCATCCCCCAGTAGGGTTTCACATAGTGAATCAATCGCAGCATCGGGATACTCCTCAGCGTGGGCTTGGTCCCTCATCGGTGGACCGGGCCGCCTCGGTCAGCAGGCGCAGGGCGTCGGCCACACAGGCCTGTTCCTCGTCCGAAAGACGGTCGAGCACCGATTCCAGCCAGGATTTACGGGCGGCGATGGCCTGGTTGACCAACGCCTCCCCCACAGGGGTCAGACGCAAACGTTTCACCCGGCGGTCCCTGGCGTCTTCCAGGCGCTCCACCAGYCCGRCCTGCACCAGACGGTCCACCAGTTGGCTGGCCGCGGCGTTGCTCACCCCCAGGCGCGCCCCCAGRTCRGAGACRCGACATGCGTCGGCCCGCCGCAGATGCATCAGCACACTGATCTGGGCAAAGGAGAGCCCGTGGGTCTCCATGAAAGTTCGCGTTTCGGCCATGGACCGATGCATGAACACCTCGGTCCATCGCCGCAACGCCTGGCGTACCTGGTCACGATTCATCATCAACCTCACCTAAAAGTTAAGCAGGTTTAATCATAAATCCAAACGAAGCAAACGTCAAGCCAGGGAACGCAAAAACGCTCCTGGCTTTTTGCGCCAGGAGCGTTTCCCTCAACGGCCCAGGGGTCAGACGCGGAGCCCGCCCTTCAGGCGTCCCTGCAACTGCTTGAGTTCTTCCCAGCGTCCCTCGGAGGCCAGGTGAGCCTGCTCCGGCCAGGTCTGGGGGTTGCTGATGCGGGCCACACCCGCCGCGTCCAGCAGGGCGCGAATCTCTTCGGCGCTTTTGGCGGCCAGATCACGGTAGGTTTTGATCCCTGCCTCCTTGAGCACCTGCTCCAGTTTCGGGCCAATTCCCTCGATCACCTTCAAATCGTCCTCCGCCGAGAACTGGCCCACGGCGTCCCCTTCCTCTTCCGGGCCGCGCGTTCGCAGCACAAACCAGAGCAGGAAAAAGATAAGGACAACCGCCAGCAAAATCCATGGCACCGTCGCACCGTCAACGGCTCCCAACACCTTCACCTCCATAGCACACCTCCTCTTGGCATGATGAGATTGCGGGCAGAGGAGACCAGGAACGGCACAAGGCGACCCCTCTCCTCTTTCAGGCGCCCACTTCCAACAGAGGCTCACGCCTCTTTCGACCCCTCCTCAGGCTCCGAGGAGGCCGCTTCGCCCTCCTGATCGACCTGCCCCTCAGCCATCTCGATAGGAGCCTCCGCCGCAAAAGCGTGGTAGTGCAGGTCGGCAGGGCGCTCCTCCTCGGCAAAGCCCGCCACCAAAATCAACACATTCACCACCGTCGACCCCACATTGCGCCAGCGATGGGGCAACCGCGCGGAAAAGAGCAACACATCCCCTGCCTGCAGGCGATAACTGCGATCCGCGATCTCGTATTCCAATTCGCCGCGCAGGCAGAACACGAATTCATGGCCCGTATGGGACATGGGAAAGGGGCCGCTGGTGCCCCCTACCTCCAGCGTAAGCAGAGTGGGGCTGATGGGGCCTTGATACCGGTCGCCGCCCAGGTCCTCCCACACTCCGCGGGCAAAGGAGAGCCGTAGGCGTTCGTCGCGGTGGATGAACACCACCTCGCGCTTTTCGATGGTTTCCCGGAAAAAAGCGGTGATGGGCACATGCAGGGCTGTAGCCAACTTGTAGAGGGTGCTCACCGAGGGCGAGGAAAGCCCCCGCTCGATCATGCTCAGCGCATTGGCCGAGAGACCACTGGCCCGGGCCAGGGCGCGCAACGAAAGCCCTCTTTCCTCGCGCAACTTGCGCAATCGGCTCCCCACATTGATGGATATAGCCTCCCGCTCATACATTGGCATCACCAAGCCTCCCACTGAGAAGAACTTGTCTTATTATACAACCTCACCGCTTTTCCGGCTTCTTCCCCCCAGGCGAAAAAGCAGGAGGTCTTGGACAAAAGCCCCGCCCAAGACCTCCTGCTCCGGCCGCCGCGTGCCTTACAACACCTCCACCCAGGGCCGGAAGTCCGTATCCCGGTCAAAGTGATCCACCCCTTCGGCCCGCTTGAGCGCGTTGACCACCAGATAGGTCAACGGCGTGACCAGGGTTTCATAGGCCACCTTGACGCCCCACTGGGAGAGCACCGCCCACACCAGGCCAGCGGTGGGGATGATGCCGTAAAACGCCAGGGTGATGAACACCAGCGTATCCGCCCCCTCGCCCACGATGGTCGAACCAATCGTGCGCAGCCAGAGGAACCGTCCCCCCGTGCGCACCTTGAGTTTGGCCAACACATACGCGTTGAGAAACTCCCCCACCAGGTAGGCGACGAACGAGGCGAGCAACAAACGCGGCATGAACCCCAGGATGGCCCGATAGGCGCGCTGCGCCGCCGCGGCCGACCCCAGCCCGGCATCCCAAAAAGGCGCCGCCGGGAGCCATCCGCCCACCCAGATGGCCGCCACGGCCACCAGATTGGCAAAGAAACCGGTCCAAATGACGCGCCGGGCGTAAGCGTAACCGTACACCTCGGTGAGCACATCGCCCAGCACATACGCCAACGGGAAAAGCACCACCGCGGCAGGCAACACCATGCCCCCCACCTGCACCAACTTGACCGCGATGATGTTGGACACCACCAGAATCACCGCAAACAACGCGCTGAGGAACGGATACCAGCGGTCGCGCCGATGCTCCATCGCGCCCTCCTACCCACGCACGGCGGCTTTGGCCTCAGGCGTCTTCACATGCTCGGCCTCCACCGTGATGCCGATGCCTCCCCGGATGTTGAACACCCCTGTCACCTTGATGTAATGGGGGTCCAGGGCCGCCACCAGGTCATCCAGGATGATGTTCACCACATGCTCGTGAAACACCCCCTCGTTGCGGTAGGACCAGAGATACAGTTTGAACGACTTGGACTCCAAAATCTTCTGGTCGGGCACATACTCCACCTTAATCGTGGCAAAATCCGGCTGACCGGTCACCGGGCACAGGCAGGTGAACTCGTTCGTCTCCAGGGTGACCAGGTAATACCTGCCCGGGGTCCGATTGAGGAAGGCCTCCAACTTCTTGCTGGGCTGAACCTTGCGTCCCAACAGCGTCAAATCCTGCACATCTTCCGGTCGGGTCATCGGAATCCTCCTGACGACAAGATGAACCCACCCTGGGGGAAGCCCCCACCCCAGGAACGGCACGGTACCCCGGGGTCCGGGCTGCACCGGACCCCGGAGCCAAACACCACCCCCAAGGGGAACACCACCCAGGGGAGGAGAAACATCCTCAGGCTACGGCAGTCGCATGGGGGAATGCGGGGGAAGCGTGAGGCGGCCCCCACGACCGCCGCAGTTTTGGTAAGCCGGGTTGCCTGCGACCGGCGGGGAGGGGTCAGGCGGCCTTCGGCGCCTCCACCCGCTCCATCAGACGACAAAAGGCGCACTTGCCCGGCGCCGTGGTGGGCTGACCGCACACCTCACAGGCGTGCATCGTCACCGGCGCCGCCTCGGGCGCGGCGAACAGCCCCTCTTCCTTGGCCTGCAAAAAGCCCAGGTAAAAGCGCAACTTGGCACCGGGTTTATCGGCCTCCAGGCGGTTGAGCAACTCTTTGTAGTAGATGGATGTGGCGCCCTCGGCAAAAGGACACTCGTCATAGATGTAACGAATGCCGCGCAGCAGGGCGTAGGCCGCCGTCTCGCGCTCGTAAAACCGGAAGAAAGGCTTGACCTTGC